>NZ_JBITPN010000001.1:0-124166 GCF_050467985.1 Brevibacillus sp. NRS-1366
AAGGCTGGAAGGTTTTTTGTTGTATGTTCTTTTAATAAGGTAAAACGAGAGGGTTATTTTGCTGGATCTGTTTCATAATAACCGTGGGAAATGTAGTGGCATGATGTTCAAGAAACAGCTCAACTAGGAATCGTTCAGCAAAACCGTGAGAGAGTGTCAATTCCCCCCACCATTCTGTTTCATAGCGACAAAGCATGCTAAGCAAATACAAGAGCAGATAATGGCTAGCCCATTCGGGAAGGGGGAGCGATGTCGATGGGCCGTTCCAAAAAAAGAGGGTGTTTCCTTGAACCCGAAATAAAGGGTGTTGTTCCAACTGTGAAAGGGCAAACTGGGAAAGTAACAATTCCTTAATAGTTCCTTCTCGCCAACGCACCTGTTCCAATTTACAGGTGGAAGGAGTTAACCGACGGATATATTGCATGAAGGTTTCTGTCGAATAGGCTAAGGGACCTTGTTTCCCTTCTGGAAAAGAAACGGTTATCCATATTCCAGGAGCAGTGCCCAACTCCTTTGAAGGAGCAACCTTCGTCATCTCTATGCCAACCCAAAATTGTTCTTTATTAGTCGTCACCGCATAGGCATCACTAACTCCAGGTATAGATGCAAATAAGTCATGAGCCAAATAGCGATCTTGCAGTGGGGTAAGAGAGAATACGTGAGCGAGATGTGCGAAGAAGCCTTCCTTTTGCGGGCGAATCTCATCTTCCGTTAATAAATAAGCACTACGCTTTAATTTCCTAGTCGTCACCCCATGTTGAAGTACTCGGCTGTTTTGGGGATAGGCAGGATCACGAGTTAAGAGCATGCCTTTTAACAGATGAGTACAGCCATAAAACAGCAGTAAAGGTTGGATCGAGAGGTCGGCAGCCATTGCCGTTGTATAAAATTGTCTCGCTTGCTTCCATAAATAAAGAAAACGAGTGCTTTGTTGAAACGCCAAACGATCGAAATGCTCAAATCCCATGCTTTGATAGCAGGCTGCTAAATATTTACGAGCAGTGGGCTCTGTTTCTAAAAAACGGAGTGCCTTCCAAGCCTTATCCATAGAAACCACCTTTCTGTAATTTTCGTTTTCCAACTATTATTCACTGTCATTTTTTTGATTTATCTGTATAATCCAATCCATAACCGAACATTGTACACATTCCTTGACAGTAAATTATGCCGTTTGTTAAACTGTCTTAAACTATTTGCCGAGAGGAGATTGCTACTGTGCGGGAAGACAAATTCGTAAAAGAGGGTTTGACGTTTGATGACGTATTGCTCATTCCAGCAAAATCTGAAGTTTTGCCGAGGGATGTTGATCTTAGAACGAAATTGAGCGAGACCGTTATCCTCAACATTCCCCTAATTAGTGCCGGGATGGATACGGTAACGGAATCTGCTCTTGCAATCGCGATGGCTCGTCAGGGTGGTATCGGGATTATCCATAAAAATATGACGATTGAACAACAAGCTAGTGAAGTGGATCGTGTGAAGCGTTCAGAAAGCGGCGTTATTACCAATCCATTTTCACTGACACAGGATCATACGGTAGAAGATGCCGATGCTCTCATGAGTAAATACCGTATCTCCGGTGTTCCGATTGTAGACGAAGGAAAACATTTGATCGGAATCCTTACAAACCGTGATCTCCGTTTTGTACACGACTTTACTACTCCGATTAAAGATGTGATGACCAAGGAAAATTTAGTGACTGCTTCTGTCGGCACTACCTTGCATCAGGCGGAAGCCATTCTACAGAAGCATAAGATCGAAAAACTTCCTTTGGTGGACGAGCAAAACATTCTGCGAGGACTGATTACGATTAAAGATATTGAGAAAGCGATTCAATATCCAAATGCGGCTAAAGACCCACAAGGACGTCTATTGTGCGGAGCAGCCGTAGGTGTGTCAGCAGATACGTTTGAACGTGCAGCAGCACTGGTACAGGCAGGTGTTGACTTGCTGGTTGTAGATACGGCTCACGGACACTCCAAAGGGGTTATTGAAACCGTAAAGGAAATAAGAAAGCTATATCCGCTACTAACGATCGTGGCTGGAAACGTGGCGACTGGACAAGCTACTCGTGATCTCATCGAAGCTGGTGCATCCGTAGTAAAAGTTGGAATTGGTCCAGGATCGATTTGCACGACTCGTGTTGTAGCCGGTATTGGCGTTCCGCAAATTACTGCGATTCACGATTGCGCCCGTGTAGCGCGAGAGTACAATATTCCAATTATTGCCGATGGGGGCATTAAATACTCGGGTGATTTGCCAAAAGCTGTAGGTGCGGGTGCATCCGCCATTATGATTGGCAGCCTGTTCGCTGGAACGGAGGAAAGTCCGGGAGAGTTTGAAATATTCCAAGGTCGACGCTTTAAAGTGTACCGTGGTATGGGCTCCATTGGTGCGATGAAGGCAGGAAGTAAGGATCGTTATTTCCAGGAAAATGAACAAAAGCTGGTTCCAGAAGGAATTGAAGGACGGGTACCTTACAAAGGACCATTGGCAGATGTTACGTATCAGTTGATCGGGGGATTGCGTGCAGGTATGGGATACTGCGGAGCCAAAACGATTGAGGATTTGATTAACAACTCCCAGTTCGTCCGCATCACCGGAGCCGGTTTACGTGAAAGCCATCCACATGATGTCCAAATTACGAAAGAATCTCCAAACTACTCTATTTCCTAGTTCGAAAGAACCACCCCCCTTTCTTTCCAGAGAGGGGGGTTTAGTTTAAGGGACCATAATTTGTAAGGACAAACATTTACGTAGATGTTGTTAAGCTCAAATGTTTTAAAACAGGTGTATTCAGGGGAAGCGTGGTTAGACGAACGGCAGTTTAATTTCTATAGATAGCAATTTGTCCGCTAGAAGCGATATTTCCATATATCTTAAGTCGATAGTTTCCTGGCCCCACAGATACTGGGTCTGTATAATCAGTGTTGCCTTTTGGAGCAGCTAATTTTCCTAGTTTAATTGTATTTACTACTTTTCCATTTTCGTTTACTTCTTCAATGTAAACTGTAACATCACAATTGCTATTTGAAGCAGTTAATCCAGCGTTAGCCTTACCATAGAGATGGAATGTGTCACGACCAATATACGTTCCACCCTGCGTTACACTGAAAGATGTCCAGTCAAGTTCAATGCTCATGATATTAACGCCTTTTTCAACTTGCTGTTCAACTACATGATTCTTAGCATTTCTTTCAGCTTTCGCATGAGCAGGAACCGGATTCATAACAGCCAAGGCAAGACCGAGTGAAGCGAAGGTATACAAAACTTTTTTCATTCAATAAACCTCCCAAAAAATTAGTTTGAATATATTCCCAATTATACCATAAATAAAGTAGATTACAATTATATGTTATATATTGAATCAATTACCTTCTAATGAGTCTAATTGGGCTTCAATGGAATCATAATGGTATGTTAAACTTACACTTGGTGCTCAATTACCCTATGAACTTATGATAGAACTGGAGAGTGAGAAGAAACTATGAAACAAACCACATGGAAAAAGCGACTGACAGGTCTGTTCCTCTCTATCGCTGTATTTGTTGCAGCAATGGGCAGCATGGCAGCAAAAGCAGATGCAGCACCTGCAGCTGATCTGCAACTGGCAGCAAAATCTGCCATTCTTTTAGAGGCATCAACTGGCAAAATATTGTATAGCGTGAACCCCGATGCTCCATTGCCACCTGCCAGCATGAGTAAAATGATGGCGGAATACTTGGTGCAGGAAGCATTAAAGCAAAAGAAAATAAGTTGGGATGAAAAAGTTGCAGTTAGCGAATATGCTTTCTATGTAGCAAAAATCTCTGATACGTCAGGTGTATATCTGAATGCAGGCGAATCATTCACGGTCAGAGAGCTGTACAATGCGATGGCTATCGTTTCTGCAAATGATGCAACTGTACTGCTTGCCGAAAAGATTGCCGGCAGCGAAGCTAACTTTGTGCAGATGATGAACAAGAAGGCCGCCGAATTTGGAATGAAAAACACCTCTTTTGTCACATCCAGCGGTTTGCCAGCAAATGAGCTGGGACCATACTCTGTTAAGACCGATCAAGTGGAAAACCTGATGTCCGCTCGTGATTCGGCCATCCTCGCCAGAAACCTGATTCGTGATTTCCCGGAAGCGTTGGAAGTATCGAAGATTCCACGTTTTACTTTCCGTCCTGGTTCTAAAAATGAGCTGAAAATGGCGAATAACAACTGGATGCTGCCTGACCTCCCCAATTACTATCCAGGAGTAGACGGGGTGAAGACTGGTTATACGGATGCAGCAGGATATTGCTTCACAGGGACAGCTGTTCGTGACAACATGCGTCTGATTTCAGTTGTCATGGGGGCAGATAGTAAAACAAAGCGCTTTGTAGAAACCAAAAAACTGTTGGACTACGGTTTTAGCAATTTCAAACTAACGAAACAAATGGACAAAAATGCACCAGTCAAAGGCTTTGAAACCGCACCTGTAAAAAATGGGGTGGAACTAAACGTACCTGCTGTTACAGGCAGTGAAGTGAAAGTTCTGACCAAAATCGGTACCGAACCGAAGTTTACTCCGACTGTTACATTCCAAGATCTGAACGCTCCGATCAAAGCGGGACAAGTAATCGGAAAGCTCGTTTTGAAAGAAGAAGGAGCTTCTAATACTGATTACTTGCAGTCAGAAGATGAGGCGAAAGCAGGGATTGATGTAGTAGCTGGTCAAGAAGTGGAAGAGGCAAGCTGGATTCGTCTGTTCTTCCGCAGCATCATCCAATTTTTTGGCAATCTGTTTAGTAGTGGAACAGGAAAATAAATAACTATTGTTTTCTCCCTCTTCTTTGGTTTACAATGTCGGTAACAAGGAACCATAACACCACATAACACTTCCGGTTCTGACTTCAAATGAAGTAGGGGGAAATCACATGGTACAAGTAGGAACGTCTCGCGTAAAAAAAGGTATGGCTGAAATGCAAAAAGGCGGCGTCATTATGGACGTCGTGAATGCAGAGCAAGCGAAAATTGCCGAAGCAGCAGGTGCTGTAGCTGTCATGGCACTTGAACGTGTACCTTCTGACATTCGTGCAGCAGGCGGAGTAGCTCGTATGGCTGATCTCAGTATTGTGGAAGACGTTTTGAAAGCAGTTTCCATCCCTGTTATGGCAAAAGCACGTATTGGTCATTTTGTAGAAGCGCGTGTTCTGGAGTCTCTGGGTGTGGACTACCTCGATGAGAGTGAAGTACTGACACCAGCAGACGATTTGTACCATATTAATAAAAAAGAGTTTACTGTACCGTTTGTATGTGGCGCCCGTGATCTGGGTGAAGCACTTCGCCGTATCGGGGAAGGTGCATCCATGATCCGCACAAAAGGAGAGCCGGGTACTGGCAACATCGTTGAAGCCGTTCGTCATATGCGCACCATGATGAGCCAAATCCGTAAAGTACAAGCGATGTCCTACGATGAATTGATGGCAGAAGCAAAAAATCTGGGTGCTCCCTATGAGCTTCTCGAAGAAGTGCATAAGACAGGCAAGCTGCCAGTAGTAAACTTTGCGGCTGGCGGTGTAGCAACACCTGCGGATGCTGCCCTGATGATGCAACTCGGTTCTGATGGCGTGTTTGTAGGCTCTGGTATCTTCAAATCAGAAAACCCAGAGAAATTTGCTCGCGCAATCATCGAAGCTACCACTCACTATACCGATTACGAACTGATCGCACGCGTGTCCAAAGGCTTGGGTACTGCCATGCCAGGTATCGAAATCTCCAAAATCCGCGAAGCAGATCGCATGCAAGAGCGCGGCTGGTAAGGTGAACAGCATGAAAATCGGTGTACTTGCCTTGCAAGGAGCTGTAGCAGAACACCTGCGGATGTTGGAAGAAGCAGGAGCGGTAGCAGTTCCGGTTAAAAAAGTGGAAGAACTAGGTGACCTCGACGGTTTGGTAATCCCGGGCGGCGAAAGCACAACGATTAGTAAACTGATGTACAAGTACGGGTTCATGGAAGCCATTCGTCAATTTGGCGAAGCGAAAAAACCGATCTTTGGAACATGTGCAGGAGCGATTCTCCTGGCGAACCGGATCAATGGACAGGACGATTTTCACCTTGGACTGATGGATATCAAAGTGGAGCGTAATGCCTTTGGGCGCCAAAAGGAAAGCTTTGAAGTCACAATGCCGGTTGCGGGAGTCGCAGCTGATTACCCAGCCGTTTTCATCCGTGCACCATATATTATGGAAGTAGGAGAAAATGGTCAGGTTCTGGCAAAGTATGAAGACAAGATCGTGGTAACAAGAAACGGTCATTATCTCGCGGCAGCCTTTCACCCTGAATTGACGGAAGATGCGAGACTTCACAAGTACTTCCTCGAGATGGTGAAAGAATACCGGAGTTAACAAATACGAAATAAGCTTTTATGAAGAGATCGGCATCGACAGGGTGCCGATCTTTTCATTTAAGGACATTATGGGTAGGTGCCCTTTACACGAGTATAGAACCTGTAGTACAGTTAACAATAGAAGATAGATTGTAATAATCATGTATGAGACAATGCGCTGATGAGAATAAGTACTTCGCAAGAGCCTGGCCTAGAGAGTCGGTGGTAGGTGCAAACCGATCCGGTGTGCGGAGGAATCCATCTCGGAGTGACAAAGGAATAACTTTGTCCGGTCCCGTCCCGTTATGACGGAAGAGTGGATAGATGCACTAGATAGATGTGCATGTATCAACGAGGGTGGCAACGCGGGTATACAACACTCGTCCCTTACCAGGGGACGGGTGTTTTTTGTTATTTATTATGGATTCGGAGGGATTCGCATATGTTGGATGTAAAAGTGTTACGCCAGGATCTGGAGGAAGTAAGACGTCGTTTAGCGCATCGGAATGAAGATATTTCTGCTCTGGATCAATTCGCAGAAGTAGATGAAAGACGACGCCAAGTGATCCAAGAAGCAGAAGCATTGAAAAATAAACGCAACACTGTATCTGAACAGGTAGCAGTGATGAAGCGCAACAAAGAGAATGCCGACCATTTAATCGCAGAAATGAAAGAAGTAAATGAGCGAATCAGGGCATTCGATGAAGAGCTGCGTCAATTGGATGAGCAGCAAGAATTGATTTTGCTCAGCCTGCCGAACCTGCCGCATGAAAGCACGCCGATCGGCACTTCTGAAGACGACAACGTCGTTGCTTGGACATGGGGTGAGCCACGTGAATTTGGTTTCGAGACAAAACCTCACTGGGATTTGGCCAGCCAAGCAGGAATTCTTGATTTTGAAACAGCTTCCAAGGTAACAGGAAGCCGCTTTGTTTTCTATAAAGGCATGGGGGCGCGTCTCGAGCGTGCACTAATGAACTTCATGCTCGATTTGCATGCGAACCAGCACGGCTATGAGGAGATTATTCCGCCATATATCGTTAACCGTACGAGCATGACCGGAACCGGCCAATTGCCAAAGTTCGAAGAGGATGCATTTAAACTGGAAGGACCTGATTACTTCCTGATTCCAACTGCAGAAGTGCCTGTCACTAACATGCACCGTGATGAAATTATGGATGGAGCAGATTTACCACTCTACTATGCTGCATATAGCGCTTGTTTCCGTTCGGAAGCGGGATCTGCCGGCCGCGATACACGCGGATTGATTCGCCAACACCAATTTAACAAAGTGGAGCTGGTGAAATTCGTCAAGCCGGAAGATTCTTATGATGAACTGGATAAGCTGGTGAAAAACGCGGAGAAAGTGCTTCAACTCCTCGGGCTGCCATACCGTGTCCTGAGCATGTGCACGGGTGACCTCGGCTTTACTGCAGCGAAGAAATTTGACTTGGAAGTATGGATTCCAAGCAATAATACGTATCGGGAAATTTCGTCGTGCTCGAACTTCGGAGATTTTCAGGCGCGTCGTGCGAATATCCGCTTCCGTCGTGATACGAAATCGAAGCCGGAATTTGTGCATACATTGAATGGTTCGGGTCTTGCGATTGGCCGTACCGTAGCAGCGATTTTGGAAAACTACCAAGAGGCTGATGGAATGATCGTTATTCCAGAAGTGCTGCGTCCTTACATGGGCGGGGTAGAAAAAATCGCACCGAAATAACAATAAGATAAGGAATAGACAGCTCTTGATCCCTTGGGACAAGGGCTGTTTTTTTTGTGTTCTAATACAGTATGATTTTTTTAAAAATTGTGTTGCACTGTACCATTCTCTGTTATATAATAAAAACAAATCTTATGAAAATTGTTTTAATACAGAGATGGAGGGAATGGGAAATGGACTGCTACCGGTGTGAAGGAAACGGCGAACAGAATTGCCCAAGATGTGGAGGCGTTGGTCATGATGACAACGGAGCGGCTTGCCATAATTGCTTGGGAGATGGACATGTTAGTTGCAGCCATTGCAGTGGCAGCGGGTATCAGGAGTAAGACCATTTTTTTTGCACCTGCTGTACTATAATAACTATCGAAAACAACATCTGTACCATAATAAAAAATGTTTGCTCAGGGAGGAGGAGCTGTTTTGACTACCATTCCAACTAATCCATATCCGCTGGAGATCCACATTGCCAGCGAGATGCGCTCCGGATACAGTGAAATTCTAACACCGGAGGCCATTCAATTCGTGATCAAGCTGGAGCAAAGATTTGGCGATCGTAGACAGGAATTGCTCGCTATGCGCCAAGAGAGACAGCTGAAAATTGATGCTGGGCAGCTACCTGACTTTTTGCCCGAAACAGCCGAGATTCGAAATGGGGATTGGACAGTCGCCCCATTGCCTAAAGATCTCTTAGACCGGCGAGTAGAAATTACCGGACCTTCTGGAGATCGGAAAATGGTGATCAATGCTCTGAACTCTGGAGCGCGCCTTTTCATGGCAGACTTTGAGGATGCCAATTCGCCTACCTGGGACAACACCATTTCTGGTCAGATTAATATGAAGGATGCCGTTCGTCGGAACATTTCATACACCAGCCCGGAAGGCAAAAAGTACACGCTTAATGAAAAGACGGCGGTGCTTATCGTCCGACCACGCGGCTGGCACCTAGACGAGAAACACATTCTTCTCGACCAAAAGCCAATATCCGGCAGCCTGGTAGACTTTGGGCTTTATTTTTACCACAATGTGCAGGCATTACTCGCTAACCAGACTGCTCCTTACTTCTACCTGCCGAAGCTGGAAAGTCATCTGGAAGCACGACTTTGGAATGACATCTTCCTTTACGCACAGGATGAATTAAATATTCCACATGGTACGATCCGTGCCACTGTACTAATCGAAACGATTCTGGCTGCTTTCGAAATGGATGAGATTTTGTATGAACTCCGTGAGCACAGTGCCGGACTCAATTGCGGACGCTGGGATTACATTTTCAGCTACATTAAAAAGCTTCGGAACCAACCTGATGTCATTACGCCTGACCGAGCGCAGGTGACGATGACCGTTCCATTCATGAAGGCATATACCACGCTAGCAGTAAAGACATGTCATAGGCGACAAGCACCGTGCATCGGTGGAATGGCTGCACAGATTCCGGTTAAAAATGATCCGGTGAAAAATGAGGAAGCTATCGCCAAAGTGCGCGCAGACAAAGAGCGGGAAGCTTACGATGGACATGACGGAACATGGGTGGCTCACCCTGGACTGGTGTCAGTGGCAATGGAAGTATTCAATCGCTTAATGCGCGAACCAAACCAAATCTGGTACAAGCGTGAAGATGTACAAGTAGAGGCAAGTGATCTGCTAGCCGTGCCAGAAGGTGTGATAACCGAACAGGGGGTACGCACCAACATCAGTGTCGGCTTGCAATATATCGAGGCTTGGATGCGTGGTATGGGTGCTGTTCCCATCCACAACTTGATGGAGGACGCGGCTACCGCAGAAATCTCTCGTGCACAGGTGTGGCAATGGATTCGCCATCGTCAGGGCGTGCTGCAGGATGGACGCAAAATTACCGAGGCGTTGGTGAAGCAATGGCTAAGTGAGGAATTGCAGGCATTGAAACAAGCGATGGGTCAGGAGCGTTATGAGACCAGCAAGCTCCCAGCGGCAGGTGAGCTGTTCCTGCAGCTGGTGACAGAAGATGAATTCGAAGATTTCTTAACTGTTCCAGGCTATCGCTATCTTTCATAAAGAACATAAAAAACAAAAAGAGTGGGGGAAACGAAAATGACCAAACAAAACAAGCAAGAAGCGATTCAACAAGTGGAACAAATCTGGCAAGGCGAGCGCTTTAAAGGAATTACCCGTACTTATACCGCAGAGGATGTTGTCCGCCTGCGTGGATCCGTTCAGATTGAACATACATTGGCTCGCCTCGGTGCAGAACGTTTGTGGAACCTACTCCATACTGAGCATCATATCAAGGCGCTGGGTGCTTTGACCGGGAATCAGGCGATTCAACAGGTAAAGGCAGGGTTAAAAGCGATTTACTTAAGCGGTTGGCAGGTAGCGGCAGATGCCAACCTCTCTGGCCAAATGTATCCTGACCAAAGTCTCTATCCCGCAAACAGTGTTCCACAAGTAGTAAAACGCATCAATCAAGCATTCCAGCGTGCTGACCAAATCGACCAATCCGAAGGGGGTACCGATACGCACTGGTTCGCGCCAATCGTGGCTGATGCTGAAGCGGGTTTTGGTGGACCGCTCAATGTATTTGAGCTAATGAAGGGCATGATCGAAGCAGGCGCAGCAGGTGTTCACTTTGAAGATCAGTTGGCTTCCGAGAAAAAATGCGGTCATATGGGTGGAAAAGTGTTGATTCCTACGCAGGCAGCCGTTCGTAACCTGGTTTCAGCAAGGTTTGCAGCGGATGTCATGGGGGTTCCGACCATTATCGTGGCGCGTACTGATGCCAATGGCGCTTTCCTCATCACGAGCGACATCGACGAACAGGATCAACCGTTCCTCACTGGTGAACGGACTCCAGAAGGATTCTTCCGTCTGCGTGGTGGACTGGATGCGGCAATCGCTCGCGGTCTGGCGTACGCTCCATATGCAGATCTGATCTGGTGCGAAACTTCAGAGCCAAACATGGAGGAAGCACGTCGCTTCGCAGAGGCGATCCATGCGAAATTCCCTGGAAAGCTGTTGGCCTACAACTGCTCGCCATCTTTCAACTGGAAGAAAAAGCTGGATGAAGAATCGATCGCTCGCTTCCAGGAAGAGCTGGGCGAGATGGGCTACAAATTCCAATTTGTCACACTGGCAGGCTTCCATTCCCTGAATCACAGCATGTTTGAGTTGGCACGCGGCTATCGCGATCGCGGCATGGCTGCTTACTCTGAATTGCAGCAAGCAGAGTTTGGCAGCGAGGTTCATGGTTATACAGCGACACGCCACCAGCGTGAAGTAGGTACCGGCTATTTTGACGAGGTCGCACAGGCGATTTCAGGAGGAAAATCCTCCACGACTGCGCTGAGTGGATCGACAGAAGAAGAACAGTTCGCGCATAACTAAACATATCCGCTGACAACGAGGACTAGGGGCTTGTGTACCCTAGTCCTCATTTGCCAAATGACGCGATTCTTTTTATAATAGAAGGAGTGAATCAATGTCCCCGTAGCTCAGCAGGATAGAGCAACGGTTTCCTAAACTGTAGGTCGGAGGTTCGAATCCTCTCGGGGACGCCATAAGCGAAAAAGCCTTGATATATCAAGGTTTTTTCTTTTTTTATGGGCGCTTTGATGACCAACAGTTTACCTTTTGACATTAGGTAGACTGTGGTTTCAATCAGCATGAAACTGTTGGTCTAATTGCCTAGCTTATGAATGACTGTGTTATCTCCTGTAGTCGATGTCAGGAGGAAAAGACATTGGAAACAGGTACAGAAAGCAGAAAAGGGAAAAGAATCGTCCTGCAACGTGGGAAGGTAACATCAGGGGAAATAAGTACGCTTAGGGAGAGCCAGACGACCATTCAAGAGGCGTTTGAGTTGTTTGTGTGCATTAAAGAAGCAGAGAATGTAAAAACGCGTACAAAGAGCGAATACTACGTTCAGTACCGATACTTTGTGGACGAAGGGATACCCTACCGTAGTGAAAAGCTCTGTAATCAAAAGGGGTTATCGCCTTACACCATCAATATCCGTATACGGTTTCTTAAATGCTGGTTCAACGTACTGGTCAAAGAAAAACTGATGTTGGATAGTCCTGTAAAGAACATAAAGTTGATGAAAGTCGATATAGACTTGAAAGACCCGTTGACCGAAGATGAAGTCCGATTGCTACTTCAACAGCCAAATCAGCGGCAGTATGCTCAATATCGTGATTATGTTATGCTCATGCTGTTTATCGACAGCGGAATGAGGGTGCAAGAAGTTTGCGTCCTAGATATTGAGGATATTGACCCTACTACCCGATGTGTCCATTTGCCAGCGAACAAAAATAAAAATCGAAAATCGAGGGTAATTCCATTGTCAGCGGATGTCATTCGCCTTCTCCAAGAATTGATTACGGAGACACGGCAATATTTCGAGACTAATGCCCTTTTTGTAAGTAACTTCGGTGAGAGATTAACACCTGATGGCATAAGAACAAATATCAAAAAATACGCGAAGAGAGCGGGACTTAGAAAGACCGTATCTCCTCACGCATTTCGAAGGTTTTACGCGAAGCATTCTGCCTTGAACGGAATGGACTTGTTTTCATTACAGCGGATACTAGGACACGCTGATATCACCACCACAAGGCGTTATATACAGCTAAATAACGAGGATTTGGTGCAGCAGCATAATCAGTATAGTCCCTTGTCTAATGTTCTGAGAAAGAAAAGAAGAGAGTACTAACCACAACTAAAATGAAACGCAGGAAAGCACTTCACGTGATTCCTGCGTTTCATTTTTTCAATATGAAGCCCCTTTTTTCGTTCTATAGCGTATATTCACTCAAAATAAATTGTGGGTCTAATAAATAATCAATAGGGTACACATCGTCGTTTGCTGTAATTAACGCTTTTACTAATCCAACTTTATACGGCCCTGTAATTTCGATGATAATAAAAGCGTCCCGTTTTTTCGAGAGGGGATAAATCACATTGTTTGAATCAAATACTTTGTTCTCATAATCATATGTAGAAATGTAAAAGGAAAGCCCTTGCCACTTTGTTTTATAAATCTTAAAGGCTCGATTTACTACTAGGTTGATGAGTCTGTCTTTTGTTAGATTCAACTCAATTCCGATTAAATACCCGTCCTTATCCAAGTCATTACAATATTCTGCATCAACCTCTGTTCCGAGAGCCTGTTTGTAGGTTTTTTCGGACAAACTCATACCTTCAAGGAAATTGCTTTTTTCTGATTCTATTTCCAAAGGTATATGTAATGATTGTTCATCAACATATTGGCTTATTTTATTGTCCTTATCACATAGGAGTTTTTTTAAATTTTCCTTTGGCGGTTGTACATAGATATATCCCATATTACAGTAGGCATCACATGTAATAATCACTAGTGTCAGCTCCTTTACTTGTTCACATAGAAATCTAGTGGTTCTTTAACATTACTGCAAAAAGATGATACCCCCTACACTTTGAACAAAAACTCAATGGAACTGAGATTTTATTTGTTCTTAGCAGAGCCATTATTCAAAAAATACTTGTCATAAAGCTTTTCCAGAAGCTTAGTACGTTCATTGTTGTTCATATTATCAATTCTAGTTAAGATTTCTTCTGCTGTCATAGATAAACTGTCATCATTTAAACCAAAGATTAGTTTATCAAGTCCTGTCTGTTTGTTTTTCTTTATTTGAAGAGTGCATACTATCCCGTCATTTTATGTCGGATTACTATTACTATAACGCATTAACGCAGTAGTTTATTAAATTAATTGAGCATATAAATGGCTGTCGAGACTTTCTCGACAGCCTGAAGCCTTGATATATCAAGGCTTTTTTGTTTTTTAGGGGAGTTGTATTGACCAACAGTTTACCTTTTGAAATTAGGTTGTTCACCATACTCATCAAACTTCGCATAGTCCACAAAGCCCCGGTCAAATACATACGTGATGCCAGACTGATCGACCAGGTCATCCAGCTGTGTTCGATCATGGGAACGAGCGGTTGTCATCTGACATGCTGGAGCAGTTACGTGTTCATTTGTTGATGCTTACGTGAAAGTTGCGAAGCACTGATGGGTGTAAATCCTAATTCTCGTTGAAATCTCGTCCCGAACGCATCGTTTGCTATTGCACGCAACCCTTCCCGTTGTTGCAATTGAGCATGGAGAAATAACAGGAGGTAGCTGGAGTGGTCAGCTTTTTGACATACTTGTCCTGTTCACTTGAAGCTACCTCTTGATAAAACCTTTTCGAAAAAATCGGCGAAACCCTTTTACCAAATGACGAAAATAAGGTATTCTTGTCCATGCGCTAATCCTTTCGGTGGATTATGGACAGAAACTACCTGACCATTCCATTGTAAAGGATTTTTTTATATCCACATTGAGCCAAGACCGAGTCTTTTGTGTATTTTGACTACATTAATGCAACGTTAGTGTTGTGCTTGAAAAAGATAAGAAAAAGCGAAAATCGCTTCTTATAAAAAATCACCAAACGCGAATTTAGATCATCTTATTCGTTCAGCGCCACTACTCTCTCGTGCTGACCTGAATTTCAGAGAGCTACTCATTATTGAGATGATGATTAGATTATTGATCTCTTAAAGAGCGTTATAAATGGATATATCATTCCAAGTGTCATTTTATGGTACAACCATAGAACAGAACAAGTATTTGTACTCGATGGCGCACACCGTTTAAGCGTGATAAGAGCATGGGTTACTGATGATTGGAGTGATTCAGCGAGAGCACTTAAACGTAGAGCAATCAATGGAGCCCCGTTCTGCAGAAGGGTCTCTATGTTTATGAGAGATTACATCTTTTTTTGAAGAGTTACTCTGTACGGAGTGAAAACATGGCTGATCTAATAATTATGAAACCAGCTAAAGAACAGAACAAAGTAACGCTAGCATTAAGAGATAATGCATAGTATACACGATCGTATTGGAAATAATTAGGAAATAAATCAAAAAACGAAGGATACATCATTGGAGAGATTTCACGAGGTATAAGCTTATTAACATACAAAGACCCCGAGAAAAATAAAAGCAAAGTAAACAAAAGGTACATGCTACCAGATTTTTTACATAGCAACGCAGCAATCAGAGCTACACTTCCCAAGGCGATCAATCCGGTGATAAAAACAAGAAGAGAAATGAAATCGATCCTACATGTAATCGACTGAACGTGAAGTCGAGCCATTTCTCCGACAGAGTTGATCTCATAAGTAAAGGGAAAAGAAAACAAGAAAGAGCCGACCAGCGCATGAATCATAATATACCATAAACCGTAAAAGGTGGAAACAAGAATACTTGACACAAATTTCTCTATCCACCATTTACTGCGAGATCGCAAACGTAACATTATGTAGTGATCATATCCATTGAGTTGAACCATCATCCGGTAGATGAAAAGTAAGAGAGGCAGTGTAACTATAGTCCAGCTGATTACTTCTAATATTCTACTATGATAAAATAATCCCCCGGTAGATCTCAGCAAAAAAACAGAGAAATCGCCTGGTTGAACGTAACTGGACCGGACAGAGATGCCATGTAAGATGGAGAGCACCACAAATAGTAACGTGATCGATAATACTAATTTTATTGGCTGTGAGAAGACATTAATTTTCAGGCTTGCTTTCAATTTTAGTCACCAACTTACCTACATGTTCATTTTTCTGATTCGTATGTAGCCACAAATTACGCATGTGATATACAAACATAACAAGTACCCATAAGACCACGCAAATGATAGGGTCAATAAATTGTTTGCGGAAAAAAGTTTAGTTGGTATTTTTGGAAGTAGAAACATATGTGTAGTCAACATCCATTTATAAGCATAGCCAATATCATGAAATCGTACGTAGGTAAAGTAAGATAGTAGACAAAATAGTACTCCTAAGACTAAAGATAGGGAGTGATAGTGTGTATATAGACTAAGTATTGAGAACAGAGTACCCAATGTCGTTAAGGTAATAACAAAGGTAGGCAGAATAGTGCCAATAAATGAAATGGGCGGAGTTGTTGGAAAAAATACGGAATTTTCCCCGATCACATACGAAGTCTCTAATCCCCAAATGATTCCTATGAGTAATGGTACAACTACTATAATGATCGTGTATAGTACCGACATAGCAAAAATAGAAGATAGTTTTGCTATGAACCAGTGCGTACGAGAGGAAGCCCGCACAATTAGATACTGTATATAATTACTCGACATATCGAGCCGCATTACATCAATAGTAATTATTAAAAATAGTATGGGTAGGATCAACATGCTTTGAGTTGGACTGGTCAAAAACGAGAAAGTAAACTCCCAAATGGAATTATGTGCCGATACTTGACTGTTCAGGTAGAACAGTAAATTTAGACAAAGTACACCTGTCCCTACGATCCATCGCCACGAATGGCGGTAAATCAGTTGAGACAGTTCAAATATTAGCATGTGATTCACCTCTAGATAGTAATAAATAGGTCAAACTTAGTTTTCTCAGACTTTTTGTTTCAAAGTGCAGTTTTCCAATCCAAATACTCTGTCGCAGTATCTTGTAATTTCATCATTATTGTGAGAGACAATAATGATCGCTGTGCCTCGTTGCACTTGCTCTTGCATAATGCTCGAAAAAATATTTACGCCTTGCTCATCAAGTCCATTCGTTGGTTCGTCGAAAAGCAAAATGTCGGGATTCTCCATAATAGCTTGAGCGATGGCTAGACGTTGGCGCATACCAAGAGAATAGGTTTGGACCGCTTTTTTGTTGGAAGGATCGAGTCCCATTTTTTTCATTGTGGAAATAACAGTATGAAGGCTTGTCTTTCCACGAATGTCTGCGAGTAAAGTAAGGTTTTTCAAACCTGAATACTGTGGGAGAAAAGAAGGCGATTCAATCACGGCTCCAACAGAGGTCGGAAGGACACCTAGTAGACCAGGGTGTATTTTATTACCACCAACGAAAACATCACCCTGGTCGGGATATACTAACCCAGTTACTAATCTAAGCAATGTGGTTTTACCAGACCCGTTCGTGCCAACGATTCCGACTACTTCTCCTGCGTGAACTGACAGGTTAATGTCTTCTAAAATGCTTTTTTTCCCCAACTTTTTAAAGACTTGATGAAATTCAATTGGCTGCTTCATTTCCCATTACCTCGCTTTATTTTCAAGGAAAATATTAAATAGGTAGCCAAACAGAAAAAGGCTATAACCGTTAGAAAGATAACTGGTATCTCCACTGTTGATTGCTGATAGATAAGACCGCCGCTTAGATATAGTCCTAATAGGTCCAAAGGTGCATAATCAGAAAACTCCATGTTGTAGAAAACCAACTGCAGCACAAATAGCAATATCCAAGGAGCTACTAGTACAACGTATATATTTCTTGTCAGAGTAGCAAAGAAGTTACACATCATTGCTAGTGCAATTCCGTATAGGACAGCATTACTTGTGATTAGCAAGATAAAAAGATACGGATAGGTGAGAAAAATATTTTCTGCATAAACAGGAGTGATTCCCTGTATGGCCTGTACAGTTTCAGTAGAAGGGAAGACGACCATAGCACATACGAACATGATAACCTCGACAATATATACAAATAGAGTGACCACGATAGCAGAGGAAAGGAGTTTAGCTAGGATGTATTTTCTATAGGAAGCTCGAGTAAGTATATAGCGATCAAATCCCGAACGTTTGTCGCGTACAAGCGAGTCTCCTGCCAGTAATGAAATAATAAGTGGGTATACTCCCGCCAAAATGGCTTCGGCCCCCATGCCTTGTGCGTTACTGAATGCAACAAAATAATTGTCATGGTATTGATCAATTTCTAAGCCAAAGGGACGGAATGAAACGTATCCTTGAATAAAACAGGCGACCATTAACAACATTGCTACCCAAAGTTGCCAACGGTTAAGAAAACGTCTAAGCTCTACTTTCATTAAAGAACCTAACACTTCAACCACCACCTTAACGAAAACGTATGTAAAGAGGAGAGCATGATGAGAACTCTCCTCTTCTGTAACTAATTAGGGCCAGAAAGTGTAGCTTACACGTACAGGGTCTCCATTGAATAAACTGGTCTCGAGCATCAATTGAATATTCTGATTTATAGTTGCTGAACTTTTGATGCTTGTTTTGGAAGTACCAAGTCTAGTTTCGCTTGAGAGGCTATTATCTGTAGCAGTGTCTACTATGGTGCCTTATACCTTACTAGTAGGTTGTACTGATCCAATAGACCCGTACTGGGTATTACCAGTAGCGGGAGCTGAAGGGGACCAGTAGTTTCCACCATTGGATGGTACGTGGACATTACTTTCAGATATTGCTGCAAACGCGGAGCCTGCTACAGCAAAGATTGATAGTCCTAGTAAAGATGCAAGTACTTTCTTCTTCATAAATTACAATCCTTCTTAAAATTTAGATTTTAACAACAATACCAATTATAGGTATTTTTGGAATATAATATTGTAGAATCATGTCGATAAATATGTTTTAATTGTTGTTTTCACAAATTCGTAACATTTTTCGTTAATATAATACAATTATTGTCGAACACATTTGAGAAAAAAATATACTTTTTTAGAGGACCGTGAAATGGATTGATTTTAAAAACGCTTGGCGAATATTATTTGTGAATGATCAGGATAGCCAATAGATTTTCATCTTTATAAACATACTGTTCCCCTTGATTATAACTTTAAAAGCTATTTTATTTATTTCAAGAAGAATCATTCTCATAATTGGCTTCAACAACTTTTTCACTTACATTTAAACATCCAACATGGAATAAACAGCTAGACCACAACTCGGGGTGTGAACTCGTTGAACAGCTGGTCGTCGACGAAGAAGAGTTCGGAGAAATGTGTTTTCGCATATACCACCGTACTCAATGTGACTATGCAAGCAACGTCAAGTATTTTGCTCCTGTGAACCAAATAAAAAATAGCTGTTTAATGATCTTTGCCCTCATTTTAGTTGAGTCTGTTTCTATTGCATTAGGGTGGGGGAATGGTTTTGGAATATGGTTTCTCCCTATTACCGTTGTGGGGATCGTTATTCTTCTTGTATTAGGAATAATGAATCAAAAAAAGATTCAATAAGGGTGGTCATATAAAACTCAATTAATGGTGAAGTATGCCGTGGGGAACTCAGCTGTGACTGCTCCGATAAGGAACAGCAACGCTGTAACCCACGGCTTTTTACGTAAGGATTCCCTCGACATCAAGACACTAGACTGCGGAGAATTAAACACTTATCTAGAGCATGTGGATTTCATAAGTGAACTGATCTGTAATTATTTTAGCTATCACTATAGAAATTTATGGTAAAGATTGTCACAAAACCGAACCCGCCAATTGTCTTATATTGTGAAAGGAGCGAGCCAATTGGATGAAAACGTAATCAAATTCATCGTAAGAAGCGTTCAGGCAGGCGACTACGATGGTTATGAGCAACTTATCGACCATTTCCAAAACCCAATTTATCGGTATTGTTATCATTTGCTCGGTCATCATCAGGAAGCTGAGGATGCTGTTCAGGACATTTTTATTAAAACCTATCAAAATATCGCAAAATATCAACAAAATGGCACCTTTTCGGCGTGGCTTTACAAGATTGCTTATTATCATTGCCTTAATTTGATCAAGCGTCGCAAATTGGTGCAGTGGCTTCCGTTTCTATTTAATGAAGAGCAGTACACAAGCATAAGTCCCCATGTTCCGCTGGAAGAGGGGGAATTCAATGACGCCATCTTGTGCGCCTTATCCAAGCTCTCCATAGAAGAACGGAACGTATTGATCTTACGGATCGTGGAAGAAAAGTCATATGAACAGATCTCGATGATTCTGCCCTACAAAGAGGCTAGTCTCCGCAAAAAGTATGAGCGAGCCGTCCAAAAGTTCAAAAAGTACTACTCCTCTGGGAAAGGAGCTGATATCAGTGAAGAAGAATTTGCCCTCTTCAAACGAACTGAAAGGCCTCTTTAGCAAGATGCAGATTCGTCAAATAGATATCAAACATAACGTCATACAACATTTGCGAGAGTCCCAAACCAATAAAAAGGAGCGATTTTTCATGAAACATAAAGTCGGACTGTTACTAGCAGCAGTACTTTTACTCAGCATCTCTACCGGTTTCGCTGCCATTCAATACTTTCAATTAAAAGATAAAGACGGCAATGTGGTCTATCAGGAGAAAGTCGCAGAAGAAGGCAAAGAGGATGGGGTAACCATTACAAAGGATTCCATTTCCCGGATTGATAAATTGAATGAGATTGAAGAAAAAATGGCGGAAGGAACAGCAGCTTCAGTGTTTGTGATGGCTGATAATCCGGATAAAGAAGTGGATATCATCAATAAACCGTATTCGTTCGACAATCTACCTGCTTTGAAACAAAAAGTGAGCACGCTCTCTCAATTACCAGAGAAGGTATACAAGGATTTTTCGTTCGACAATGCGAACGTACAATATTCAATCAAAGATGTCATTTTTGCCCCCGATAAGATGTACAAGGAAGCCGTGAAGACCAAAAAGGACTACGTCACGATTCCTTTGGAAATGTCAGATCGATTGGAAATGATCTCTATCCAATACAAGCACAACCAAGATAAGTTCCAACTGATGGTCCAAAATTTTGAAGGTGTAAAGGATCAGACTCAATATTTATCTTCTCAAGACAATGAGAAAACAGAAAAATGGAAAGTGAATGGGACGGAAGCGCTCTATTCGGAATTCACTACGGAAAACGGAGCGGTGATTCAGTCTATCCGCTGGATAAAAGCAGACACAAACCTTTTGTACCGAATCAACTGCAACTCTCAATACGCATCAAAGGCCGAATTGCTGAAGATAGCTGAACAATTTTAGGGAATATTCGATTTTCAACTTGCTCTATCGTAGCTGACCCGTCCGCCGAATGAATCGGAGACGGGTTTGGCTTTTCCTCCCAAGATGAGAGAGGATATCTATTATTCATATTAAATCCCTCGGAATTATATGATATACTATGATTAGTCTGATAATTTCCAGCGAGGGAGTGTAGAAAATGCCTGTCGAAACCTTTAGAGCCACCGCACATTTGCAAAAAGGAATGGTCGTTAAAGCCCGTTCCAGAGATTTTGAGCTGACAATTGATGAACCAAAAAGCCTAGGAGGAACAGATACAGGAATGAATCCGGTTGAAGTGGTTCTCTCCGCATTAGGGGCTTGCCAATCTATCGTAGCAAGAGCGTATGCCGGTAAATTCAATGTTCATCTCGATGATTTTTGGGTGGAAGTAGAAGGGGAGCTTGATACGGATGGTTTTATGAACAAATCCGATGTACGTCGCGGTTATTCTGATATCCGATACACTTTCCATATCAAAACAGACGCTCCCAAAGAACAAGTCGAGGCATTCATCGAATTTTTGGAGCGGACATGCCCGGTCGGAGATACGATAGCCAATCCGGTTAATCTCAAGTTAAATGGCATTGTTATTGAAAAGTAAGCGGGCAAAAAACATAGATGAGTGATAATAATGATAATCTGACACCCACGTGGTGTTTTTTTTTGCCCACGCCAAAGAAACCTTCTCGACTTCTCGATGGGAAAGAAGAGTCAACTGTGATTACTTGCTTGCTGTATACAAAGCTAACCGGTCGAGCCAATCGGAAAAATGCGTTTGGACCAAACTGCGTTGTTCTATTTCAAGCATGTGGCCAGCACTGTCTAGGATCGAGAACGTACTAGCAGGGAAGTGTTCTAGCAACTCAACATGGTCTCGATAGCCGCATATCGCATCTTGACGGCCGAGCAGAAACAGGGATGGCTGAGGATAGGAGTTCCCTTCAATCAATGGGTCGAAAGAGAAAAAGTATCCTTTGGTTCGCCAATCAGAAGCAAGAAAATCTCGGTTGACCAAGAGACGTCCCGGCTGAACTTCTTGTAAGAAAGAATACAGACTTTGCTTTGTCTGATGAATCATTAAGGTTTCGAACGCAGCTTTGATATCTGCGTCGAGGGAGGAAAGCAGTTTTTCATCGCGCGTATGGATCACAAGCACCAGCCTAAATCAAATGATCGTCTTTATTTCTCGGGTCATAGGCATTATCTAAAGGATTCTCTTTTTTTAGATCCATGTTTACCTTCCGTTTGCTTCGCTTATTGTAAAAGTCAAAAACCGCTCCAACGAGTAGTAGCCCGCCTAATACGGCCAGTACAAACATCCAAACCGGCAAAACAGATTCCCCCTTGTCCATCGAGACCAATATTGGAAAAATGTTACTCCCAACAATATAGTATAAGATCAGGTGAGAAAATAATCATGCCATTTTGGAAACGAGCTATTTTCTTTGTTATCGATTCCGTCTTTGGGATTAATCAATCAAAAAGCCAGCGAGTAGGCAAATAGCGCCTTCTCACTGGCATTTTTAATGACCTATGGTTATTCCACCGAGCTTTTACCAAACAGGACTTTGTCCAATCCGAACATCGTGCTGCCGCTTACGGCAAGAGAAATCAAAATCGCGAGCAAAGCGAGCTCAAGCTCATACCCTGCACCACTCTCTCCACCCATAAAACCAGCAGCCAGCTTCGCCTTGATGATAGCCCCGATCATGACTACAGCCAGTCCACCAGCGAAAATACGAGTACCCAAGCCCAGAATCAGAGCAAAACCACCGACAACTTCCAAAAAGGCAACCAGATACGCAATAAAGGAGGGAAGACCCATAGAGCCAAAGAAGCCTGCGACATTTTCCAGACCCATCTGGAACTTGGCGATGCCATGGATGACAAATGTAAGACCAGCTACCAATCGTAAAATAAGTGCACTCCATTCAAAACGAGTAGACATGTATCGTTACCTCCGATAGAATTGATTTCAGTAACAAAGTTACTTTTCGTTAGTAAGTATACAATAATAAGATTATATGTCAAGCCACTTTTCCGAATTTACAAACAATGGAAAGTGCAGCTATTTAGGTAAGAGGTCATCATTGGTTTTGAAGGAATCGGGAAAGAGCGGTATACTGAAGGTAGAATGAGGTGATCCCTATGAAACAGTCTTCCCTCTGTCCAAAGTTTGAAAAGGGTATGCAATTGCTCGGAAAACGCTGGACAGGGCTCATCTTATACCAGTTGCTTTCGGGTCCACAGCGTTTTTGTGCGTTGGAGGGCTCTCTGCCGGTAAGCGGAAGGCTACTATCTGAACGGCTGAAGGATTTGGAGAAGGAAGGTCTGGTACATCGTCAGGTGTATACTGACTCGGCTCCGGTCCGGGTAGAGTATTCACTGACCGAGATGGGGCGGGCGTTGGAACCGGTGATCAAAGGTATTGAAAACTGGTCCCAGTCTTGGATCGAGCTGGATGCAGAAGAAATGGCAGACGACAACAAAGCAGAGGAATAAGAATAAAAAAAGAAGAGCATCAGGAGAATGCCTGACGCTTGCCATGATGAAAACCCCTGGGAACAGGGGTTTTCCTTTGAATCCATTTCTTTTGTCACAAATTCTCGTTTTGTCTCCCCTTACTAGCAGCCTTCCATCTAAGAAATTCAATATGACGTTTGAGTTCTTCTAGTTCATTCGGCGTTAATCCATCTACGTCCAAAAATGGGGCAGGCTCCTCTCGGACAGACGCATGCTGCCAAAAAGGCGTCGGGTTATCTGTTTTTCCGTGTATAAAATCCGTAGAGACTTCAAACAAATCCGCCACTTTCGAAATCAAATGAAAATCTACGCCCTTCTTTTCACCCGACTCAATCCGTGACAGGACGGTATTATGTATGCCCAGCTTTTCGGCCAATTGGATTTGGGACCACTCTTTTTTCTCTCGCAGCCACTTTATGCGTTGACCAACTATGGACATCGTGAGACCACCTTTTTCGTTTTGGCAATTACATTCTAACAATTTTCCAAAACGGAAAAAATAGATTTGCTGAAATGACAAATATTGTATTGACTTTGTTGAAACGGAAAAGATATCATATGAATTATAAATATTTGCTATTTCTACAAAAAGGAGGAGGATAGCAAATGGAACGAATTAACCTCCCGTTTATAGCCAAACGCAGAATCGAACATGGGCTAACCTTGCAAGAAATGGCTGAATCATTGGGATTTAAGAATGCCTCCACGTACTTGAAATACGAAAAGGGTGACTACGATTTCAAAGCGAAGCATATGCCTGTTTTGGCCAAAAAATTAAAGTGTAAATTGAATGATCTGTTTATTTTGGTGATTTGCTGAATTCGCAAAAAAAGTAGTCAGGTAAGGAGTGAATAGATTGGATGCGCTGGATGCAAACAGGCGGCAATTGGAGATATGGAAAAGAACGTTAGCGTATGAAATTGCAATGATGGCGCCCCAAAGCAAGCCAGCATGCGATGGATTTCTTTATCGTTTGGAGCAATTTGAAAAACAATTGGAGCAAAGTACAGAGCATCCCGTTATGCTTTGGTGCAGCTCTCATCATTCCGGCCATTCATAAATGACGTAGAAAGGCTCGCTCTAAGCCTGATCAAAGGCAGACTGAAAAACAGAAACCAGCTCGTACGGCATCCACCGTAACCAGAGCTGATTTTTCTAAAAGCTGTTCCTACAGTTTTGTTCACGGGACACCCAATCCACCACCTTTAGACAAAAAAAGAGCCGAAAAAACCTTTTTAGCAATAAAAAGATCTTCTCGGCTCATGCCTGCATCACCAGTAACCTGCCGTGTGAAAAGGCTTCAATACTGCTAATCACAGCTGACGTCATTTCTATTGTCAATCACCAGGTGAACGGTAGATATACCCTTTAGCACTTTTTGGAAAATGGAAATCATGCTATGTTGAAAGGAAGACTGAATATGACCAATTCGATCGCAGGTGAAGTGAAATGTTCTTTCGTAGCAAAAATAGAAAAAAACCTTTCTTTGTTATTGAGTGCTTGGTTTATTGCCTGGCCCTTATCTATGCAGCCATTGGCCTATACGTAGGAAAGGTTGCGCTCTTTTGGTTGTTCTTCCTCTTCTCTGTTATTTTTTTGATCCGTGTATTAGAAAATTACAAATGGCAAACCAATTTGATTATGTTTGCTCTCTATGTAGTAATGACTCTTGTCTTGTACCAACAGGGATAAGCAAGCCGACAAACAGTTTGAAGTGAAGGTATGGGCAGGAGTTGGAGTGGCTTGTCCCGAATAGGTGAATCGAACATGCCCGAGACTCAGCCAAAATAAAGCGGGCGGATGCGTTACAGCGATCCGCCAGTGTGCTTATTGGTTGCATTCGTGAAAAGTCGACCTTTTACTTGGTAAATTTGTCAGCAATGGTTGAGGCGCAGAAAGAATTTGGCTTGATCTCTGCCCGGAAATGATTGCTTTCTGCTAAGCTCAACAAAGACTGGATAAACTTACGGGTAGGACCGTTTCTGCCTATGTCAAAATGCAGTCGGATCGGGGTATCATGATTACGGTCACGAAGATACTGGCGCACCTCGCTTGCCAGACCTACCGCGTACATGGCTTCTTGAAAAATACGTTGCTGCAGTGATGAGTAGCGCCGTTCCTGAAATTTGTGATAAAAAAATGTACCGCCGTGTCCGGAACGAATAACAGTAATGACAAGGGCAAAAAACGTCCCGCGACTTTTTAGCTGTGAATCGGCTCCCACGATAATCTCAAACGGACCTGACAAGGTCGTTATGGTTTGTTCAATGTGGGAAAATACGTCCTTCTTTGGAAGCAGCCCTCTAGTCGGACTGTGAAAGCAATCGAACAAGGTGTTTGCTGAGGTTAAGCCCACTCACATCCCTCCAGATAGAGGCTATCTATAAGACTGCATAGATCATCCGTACATCATTAATGTATGTAATCTCGCAGAGAGTATGTGAGCAGGTTGGGACAAAAACTTCTCGAATAAACGATCTTTTCAGTTGGAAACAAACAATGGCGAAAGGCTCGTACTATACAGAAGGTGCCTCTAAGTCAAACTTGCCCATTCTTATAAGAGTTGGTCCGCAGATTCCAGGCACCTCTGAACGGCCTAACGCATGAGGACAGTCATTTATCCGCGATGATGAATCATGTGATGAATCAATATTGAGTAACGTGATTCGTCCATTGTTCGTTAATCAAGGATAACTTATAAAAAATTTGCAGGAGGTTTGTCACCATGATGAACGCGTATCTTCCACAAGTAAAAGAACATCGCCAAGCAGGTCATGAAATTGACCCTGTATTTCTAAATCGCTGGTCTCCGCGTTCTTACAAGTCTGATTCTATTCCCGATGAGGTGCTCTTCAGCCTCTTTGAAGCAGCTCGGTGGGCGCCGTCTGCGAGCAATGAGCAGCCATGGCGGTTTATTTTTGCCCGTACACAGGAAGACAAAGAGCGCTTTTATCCGTTTATCGCTGAAGGTAACCGCACTTGGTGCGAAAAAGCACCTGTCCTGGTACTCGTTGTTTCCCAAACAATCGGTTCTCGCGGTACACATAATCGTGCACATGCTTTTGATGCGGGGACAGCTTGGGGCTATCTGGCGCTTGAAGCGACCAGACAAGGTCTGAGCACGCATGCCATGGGTGGATTTGACCCGGAAAGAGCGCGAGAAGTACTGGGAATTCCAGAAGATTTTGAGGCTCATGCGGTCATTGCCGTGGGGTACCAAGGAGAAAAAGAAACATTGTCTGAAGCCATGCAGGAGCGGGAAAAGCCATCTAGCCGCCGCGATCTGTCTGAGACTGTTTTTGAGGGAGTATTTAAAAAATAGTGATACCCGGCAACGAACACAATCACGAAAAGTATATGAGGGCCGCGATAGAAGAGGCCGGGAAGGCGGCGGCGATCGGTGAAGTCCCTATCGGGGCAGTCATCGTACGAGATGGAGAAATTGTAGGACGAGGATACAATTTGCGGGAAACGCAAAAAGACCCCACCTTGCACGCGGAAATGATCGCGATCCGTGAAGCAAGTAATCGGCTAGGTGGCTGGAGGTTGATTGGGTGTACGCTTTATGTGACGCTGGAGCCTTGTCCCATGTGCGCTGGAGCCATCGTACAGAGCCGAATTGAAGAGGTCGTATACGGAGCCCGCGATCCCAAGGCTGGTTGTGCCGGGACATTGATGAATCTGCTGGACGAACCCCGCTTTAACCATCAAGTACCCGTCGTAGAAGGGATACTCGCTAAAGAGTGCGCACAGATGCTCAAGGATTTTTTCCGGGGCTTACGAAAAAAAAGACAGCCTGTACAGGATTAACCTGAGAGGAAACGAGAGTCGCCCGGTACATTCTTGCTTGTGCCGGGCGGTTTCTTTTACTTATTTACATTTTGTAGCATATCGAGCTCTTCTTCAGTCAGTTCCCGGTATTCACCAGGTTTCAGAGATGGATCTAGATGGAGAGGACCCATGCGAACACGCTGCAAATAGGTCACCTGCAGGCCAAAAGCAGCAAACATCCGTTTCACCTGGTGGAACTTTCCTTCCATGATGGTGACGCGAATCTCCGAAGTTTCACCTGGGGAAATAATTTCCAACTTGGCTGGCAGTGTCGTAAAATCTTCCAGCTCGACCCCTTTGGCAAATTCCTGTACATGCTGCTCTGTTACCCGGCCATCAATACGGGCAAAGTATTCCTTGTCCACTTTCTTTTTGGGAGAGAGCAGGCTGTGGGATAGCTGACCGTCGTTGGTCAGCAGTAGCAGTCCTTCTGTATCAATGTCCAGGCGGCCAACGGGGTGAACCTTGATCGCCCATTCGTAAGGCAGTAAATCGACCACAGTCTCATGAACATTGTCTTCGGTTGCGGAAACCACTCCTGGCGGCTTGTTCAGAAGGACGTATACCCAACGCTTGAAATTGAGCGGCTCACCATCCACGACGATCTCTTGTTCTTCAGCAATGACATGCATGCCTGGATCAGTAGCGACTACGCCTTCCACTACGACCAAGCCCTGTTTTACCAGCACCTTCACTTCCTTACGAGTGCCTAGCCCCATGTTGGCCAGCACTTTGTCCAAACGCTCACGTTTCATGTATGTTCCTCGCTTTTCATCCTGATTGAAAAAATGGTCGTTGCTCATGCTTGCCATGACCCATTTTGTACATTGATACTAGTTTGGCCTAATACAGAGCGCAAATCAAGGGGAACGCAGAGGATCGAGTCTTGCAATTTTGATGATAATTTGCTATAGTAGATAATGTTTCTGATAAACCAATATGGAGAGATACCCAAGTGGTCATAAGGGGATGCACTCGAAATGCGTTAGGCGTCGTGAGGCGTGCGTGGGTTCGAATCCCACTCTCTCCGCTTATAAGGAAAAGCATAACGTTGCTGTAATTGTAAAACGGAAGCATATCTTTGCCACATTGGCAATGATATGCTTCCGTTTTTTTGGGGGTAAGAACCCCCACCGTACGAAGCGAAATGGGTTTGTACGTTTTACATGCTTGATGCCTCCGGAAGAGAAAGTCCGATTCGCTGCCAGCTCCGAGACCTCCACCGCCACAGCATGAGCAATCCTCTCAACCACTCGTCGACAATGAACGCCCACCAGATTCCGGCGAGTCCGAACCCCAGACTGATACCAAAGATGTAGGAAAGAGGCACACTTAGGCCCCACATCGAGATGATCCCTACAATAACCGGAAATCTCACATCGCCTGCTGCGTTGAGGGAACCGATCACGACTATGTTGAACGTACGACCCGCTTCCAGGATGAGGGATAGTAGCATGAGTGTGCGACCGGTTTCCAAAACGAGAGGGTCTTCCGTGAATAGACCAAGCAACGACTGTGCCAAGGCGAACATCGCGACGCTTACTCCAGAAGTGATCAACAAGCTGATTCTCAAGCTCTTTAGGCAGATTCTGTAAGCATCTTCTGTACGTTGCGCTCCGATAAAGCGGCCGACTAAAATTTGAGTAGCTTGTCCGATTGAAACGGAAAACAAGAAGATGAACATCGTCAAATTTTGCGTGTAAATTTTCGTCGTCAGTGCAGCTGTCCCCAGTATGGCGACGAATGATGTAATCACCACTTGTGAGGCGTTGTACGAAATGTATTCTCCTGCAGATGGTATGCCGATCCGCAATATCGGCAGCGCGTACTGTCCAGAACAACGAAGCACTCTCCTGTATGGTAGCAGATTAGGAAGCCGCCTCTGGAACAGGATGAGTAGAATGACAAGTCCAATAACGCGGCTGATTACGGTGGCGACGGCTACACCTTCTACACCGAACACCGGAAGACCAAACGGCTCAAACAGCGCCACATAGTTGCCAGCCAGATTGAGGATGTTCATCATTATGGAGGCTGCCATTACCTCCCGCACATACCCATGTCCGCGCATAATAACCCCAATCGTTACGATCACTGCACTGAGCATGGATGACGAGCCGACAATGGCCAAGTAGGGTACGCCATAGCTGATCAGCTCTTCAGACAGTTTAAACAGACGCAGCAGTGGTTCCGCAAAGAAAGCAAGTACGACGCTGACAGTCGCACTGACGAGCAGATTCATGACTATTGCAGTGATGGATACTTCTCCGACCTGAGTATGACGCTGTGCCCCGATGGCCTGGACAATAAGAACGCTGGCTCCGGTGGCGACGAATCCGAACAGGAAAGTGGCCAGAGTATAGACTTGGGTGGCCACGCCGACGGCCGCCACCGATTCATCTGAATAATGGCTAAGCATAATCGTGTCAATGCTACCCATGAGCATTTGCAGGAGCTGTTCCAGAAAAATTGGCCAGACGAGCGCGACCAGGCTCCATTTCTTGAGAGTCGATTCTTGTTGAGTCATAGCAAGTTCCTTCCCTTACATAAAACCGGCTGGTGCCCTGCAGCTGTCACGGATAACGAGCTGGTGTGGTACAGTCGTTACGGCAGCGGGACGTTCCGGGTTCTGGATGGCCTCGAGCAACAATTCGACGGACAGACGTCCAATCAGCGCGATTGGTTGCTGCATAGAGGTAAGTCTCGGTCTGGCTAGCTCGGTTAATTCGCTCCCATCGAATCCGATGACCGACATTTGTTCTGGAACGTGAAAACCACAATCGTGCAAGCAGTTCATCGCTCCGAGCGCCATGTCATCGCTCGCAGCAAATACGGCAGTTGGCCGCGATCCCTCCTGCAGAATGGCTTTCATCTGCTCGTAACCGCTTTTGACTTGATAATCACCGAACCGGATCCATCGCTGCTCGACCGGAAGACCGATGTCAGCCATGGCCTTCAGATAGCCTTCGTATCGCTTTCGGCCGGATGATACATCTTCGAGATCCCCTCCGATAAAGGCGATGTGCTGATGGCCGAGATCGCCTAGAAAGCGAATCGCGTCATAGGCAGCGGCAAAATCATCGACTGTGACACCGGGAAAAGCCGGATCGACGGGTGAGGCGCAAAAAATGATCGGAATCTTGGTTTGGTCAAGAAAACGGCGGATGTCATCGTTTGCCTTCTCATGCATAATGATAATGCCGTCCACCCGCATCTCGTGAAAGGTTTGCAGATAACGAAGCTCTTTGTCGAGATTCTCCATAATATTGCAAACAAGCAGATTGTAATGGTGCTGGTCAACTGTTTCTTCAATACTGCTCAAGATGGTTGAGAAAAAATTGCTAGTAATGTTGGATACAATTACACCAATCAGATTTGTTTTTTTGCGCTTCAAGCTACGGGCGATATGGCTCGGTGTATAACCGAGTTCGTTGATCGCCTGATTAACCTTCCGTTTGATCTCCTCGCTTACATACTGCTCTTTGTTCAGGACTCTTGAAACACTGGTGACCGATACGCCGGCCGCCCGTGCGACGTCCTTGATCTTGATATCCACTTGACCACAACCTTACTATCCAAATTCCTCTTTTTGTTAATTGATACTGGTATCGATTCCATAGGATACATTTCTCAGTGTAATCGCCAGTACGGTGCCGTGTAAACTGTCTTTTCGATGTTTACAAGACCTTTACAAGAAATCGAGTAAAACCAACGAAAATCCCGAGAAACTCATGATCCTCTGGTCAATAGAGTTTCATATTTTTGAGGTTGATTTTAAAGGTTATGTAAATGCTCGTTTTGTGAATTGACGGGTGATAAAGGGGAGTTTTACACTAAAGGCGAAAAAGTTCTGGTATCGATTCCAGATCGTGTAGGTTTCCAGAAATACTATTTCGGCAGGTGATATGATCATGAACTTGAGATTCGAAACGGCGGGGACGCTGACACCAATCTGCTCCAAAACACATCTTGCTTTCCGATTCCACTTGCCGCAGCCATCTGATGAGCTGCATATCCAGTTTTCCTATGTGCCAAAACGACTGGAAGATCCCGTAACAGCGGAGCGAGAAATCAAAACAGCGCTTCACCGAGACGCTACTGAGAAACAACAACAGGCTCTAATAGAAAGATGGGAAGAGTTTTTTCCGCTTCAGAATCTGATTACGGTATCGATAGATGATCCTGAAGGCTTCCGGGGTTCGGCACATCGACACGATCCAGTTCAGCTCCACAAACTTTCTGAGACAGAAGCTTCGCCTGGCTTCACGGCGGGGGAACTACCAAAGGGGATCTGGACGGTGACGCTGAGTGTGCACTGCATTGTCACGCCGGACTGCCATTATGAATTGAAGGTATGGGAAGGGGAAGGGGAATAAATGAACTGGTATCCTTTTGAGCTTCACACTCATACACCTCATAGCGACGGTAGGCACACGCTGGCGGAAATGGCGAAAGAAGCGAGGCGGCGCGGACTGGCAGGTCTTGCGCTAACGGATCACAACACGATTTCGGGCTTGGCAGAACGTAGGGACGTTGAGGAGGTGACAGGCATTGTCATCATCCAGGGGATGGAATGGACGACCTTCTACGGTCATATGTTGACACTTGGCTTGCAGGGCTATGCCGACTGGAGGGATTTGGGTCCTGATGACATCCACAAGGGCATCCAGCGGGTACATAGTCAAGGGGGACTCGTTGGCATCGCCCACCCTTATGCACTTGGAAGCCCCATCTGTACAGGGTGCCACTGGGATTATCGCATTTCAGACTGGACTGATGTTGACTATATCGAGGTTTGGCATGAGACATTCTCATCCATCCGTATGCACAATCAGCCAGCATTGGAGTTATGGGAAGGGCTGCTCAATGAAGGCATACGGATTTCCGCCACATCAGGCCGGGATTGGCACCGATCAAAAGCGGGGGATGATCCTGAGGCGGCAACATTTCTCGGAATCCCGAGCTCGGAAAAACTTTCTGAAGTCGGCGTCCTTCAAGCGATTCGTAGGGGAGCTGTGAGTATTAGCCAGGGGCCACTCCTCCTTTGTCAGGTTGGACTCGATGGGCGAAGCTACGGTCTTGGGGAGACTGTACCTATTCGTGACGCTTCAGAAAGGCAGGAAGCATCTGTAACCGTGTCGCTCGACTTCCTTGTACGCCCGGGTGCCTGGACGTTGGAGCCACAGCCTCTGTCTATTGTGCTGAGAAGCAACCTCGGGAACATGGATGAGGTGATACTCAATCCGGGTGAGACCGAAGTGAAATGCCGACTGACTGTAAACGGGTTGAAGTGGCTGAGAGTGGACTTGTTCGGGGTGTTTCACGGTGTGCGTACCAAGATTGCATTTACGAATCCTGTCTATTTCGCGAAGTAAATAACAATTCAGGCAAGGCATGCTTGCTCGTCAAATGGGAGTGACTTACATGAGATGGTATTTTAAATCTCTCGGAAGAAGAAAGACTTTGGAGTTTATTGCTTTGCTGCTTTTTGTATTCTTCTTTATGGGGCCAATGCTCAACTTGCTGGTTCTTGCCTTCTCAGGAAAATGGCAGTATCCCGCAGTTGTGCCGCAGGTATGGTCGCTTGAATGGTGGCACTTCGTACTAAGTCAGGATGAGGTTCTCTCATCCATTGGTTTATCGTTTTTGATCGCCACGGTGGTGACGCTCATCTCCATCATCGTTTGCATCCCAGCAGCATACGCGTTCGCGAGAATACGATTTCCTCTTAGCCGATGGTTCCTGTTTTCGTTTCTCCTAACGCAGGCGTTTCCCAAAATGGGGTTGTATGTGGCGATTGCAGTACTGTTTTATAAAGTCGGGCTAATGAACACGTTCCTTGGGGTCGTCCTCATTCATATCGTCAACACCCTTATGTTCATGACCTGGATTCCGACTTCAGCCTTTCGCAGTATCAATCGGGCGCAGGAGGAATCAGCCCGCGATGCGGGTGCCAGCCCCCTCCGGGTTTTCTGGCATATTACACTTCCCATGGCGATGCCCGGCATTCTGGTAGCCTCAATTTTTACGTTTCTCAACTCGTTGGACGAGGCACAGGGAACGATGTTGATCGGAATCCCTGATTTCAAAACGATGCCAATTATCATGTATTCGATCATATCGGACTATCCGAGCACGGCTGGTGCTGTATTTTCAGTCATTTTAACGCTCCCGACAGTAGTGCTGCTGCTGGTAGCCAAACGTTTTGTAAATGCGGACGTCCTCTCCGGTGGATTTCAAATCAAATAAGCGAGTTTCGGCAGCAATAGAAGGAGTGAACGTTTATGACAGTGCAGCTTTCGATCCATCAACTAAGCAAACGATACAAAACGGGGGAAGGCGTCTCCGACATATCGCTGGAAATCCAAAAAGGGGAGCTGGTCTCTCTGCTTGGCCCTTCAGGTTGCGGTAAGACGACTGTGCTCCGTTCGATCGGGGGCTTCCTTGATCCCGAGAGCGGCGACATCAGGATCAAGGGGCAGAGCATCCTCACATTGCCGCCAGAGAAACGCCCGACTGCAATGGTGTTCCAGAGCTATAATCTGTGGCCTCATATGACAGTGTACGAAAACCTGTCGTTCGGGCTGAAAATCCGAAAAAGGAAGAAAGAAGACATTCACTATGCAGTATCCCGTGTGTTAGAAATGGTGCGGCTCGCTGGAGCGGAAAAGAAATATCCTACCGAGCTTTCCGGTGGCCAGCAGCAACGTATTGCTCTTGCCCGTGCACTGCTTCTCGAGCCGGAAGTACTGCTTCTGGACGAACCGTTTTCAGCGCTTGATGCAAAATTAAGGCTGGAAATGCGCGAAGAATTGCGGGAGATTCAGGCGGCCACAGGCATGACCATGGTGTTTGTCACGCATGATCAAGAGGAGGCACTCTCCATCTCAGACCGGATCGTCGTAATGAACGCCGGAAAAATCGAACAGCTTGCTTCTCCCAAAGAGATGTACGATCATCCTGCCACGCTGTTCGTGGCAAGTTTCATTGGGCGCATGAACTTTGTAAAGGGGGTGGCTGATGGAAGAGAAGCACGGATCGACGGTCTGGATCATCCATGGAAAACAGTTTTGTCTGGTCGTGTTATTCTTGCCGTTCGTCCGGAAGAAGTTCATATAAGGGACGAGCAGGAAGCAGGCATGCAAGCGACTATTCGTCAGATTATGATGTTGGGCCATTACGCCGAGGTCTCGCTAGATACGCAACATGGCATCATGAAGGCGTTCCTGCCAAGAGAAAGGACAGAACAGCTCCAACAAGGGAAATCCTGCAAGGTAGAGTTCGGAAAAACAGCCATATTTTCCAATTGAATAGTGAAAAGTGAATCATCTGTTTTTCGAGTGAATCATGTTCACATATGAGAGACCCTGACGTGGGGTAGGAGGAAACCAATCATGACAATATGGAAAAAATCAACAGCGGTACTGCTCACAGCGATGATGTCTACATCACTATTAGTAGGCTGTGGAGCCACATCTAATTCTACCGGCAACGTCGCAGCGGGTAACACAAACGCTACCAGCACTTCCACTGAACCTGTCGAAATCAATTTCCACTATGGAGGCTCGCTGAACGTTAAGAACTTGTGGGAAAAGCTCATTCCGATGTTCGAGGGAAAAAACCCAGGCATCAAAGTGAAGCAGACTTACCTGCCCCCTGGACAAGCTGCGTCCCCGATCGTGGATCGTCTTGTTGCAGCGAAGAAGAGTGGACAGAGCTCGGTAGATATCGACCTGTTTGAAGGCGGACTTGGTGAGATCACTGCAGGTGAAAAAGAGGGCATATGGGAAAAATTAAGCGATACTCAAGTGCCAAACCTGAGTAAAGTGGACCAGAAGTTCTTGGAACAGATCCATTATAAAGGGGTTCCGTACCGCGCCTCATCCGTCGTTCTAGCTTATAACAGCGAGAAGGTTGCGAATCCTCCAAAATCTGCAGATGAACTGTACGATTGGATTCGTCAAAACCCTGGACGCTTTGCATACAACGATCCTGCTACCGGAGGATCGGGAAATTCATTCGTCGTCACGGCAATCTACAATTTTCTGGAGCCTGACGCGATCACGAGCAATGATCCGGCAGTTATGAAGGAGTGGGACAAAGGATTTGCTTTGTTGAAGGAACTTGGCCCATACATGTACGGCAAAGGTATCTACCCAAAGAAAAACCAGGGCACGCTTGATCTGCTTGCTTCCGGTGAAGTGGACATGATTCCCGCCTGGTCCGACATGGCCCTCGAACAGATCAACAAGAAACTGCTGCCGGAAACGACAAAGTTAGCTCAGATTGAACCAAGCTTTACAGGTGGTCCGGCTTACATGCTGGTACCAGCCATGTCCGCGAAAAAAGAAGCGACCCAGAAATTCCTTGACTTCCTGTTGACTCCCGAAGCACAAGAAGTCGTTGTGAACACGATGTACGGATATCCAGGCATCAAATGGGCGGAAATGCCAAGCAGTATGCAAGAGCAGTTTGCAAGCGTGGCAAAAGGCTACCGCCAATTTTCTGGCGGTGATTTGGAGAAAGAGATGAACAAACGCTGGCAGAAAGAAGTGGCGGGGTCAAAATGAAACTGAGTAAAGAAAAAAAATCGGGGATTCTGGGGCTTGCTCTGGTATTCCCCTCCTTTTTACTGTTGCTTGGTGTCGTTATCGTCCCTATTTTTTTCTCTACCAAGGAAAGTTTGTTGAATGAGCAGGGAGGTTACGATTTCTCTCACTATACCGCCCTTTTTTCTGATGAAGTGATGCGCTTGAACATTTGGTATACGCTCAAAGTGACAATCATTTCTACGGTTCTCGTGCTGGCTATCAGTTACGGGGTAGCACTTCTGTTGCGGTTTAGCAACGGAACAGCAGCGACCTGGATACGTAGACTCTATCTTATTCCGATGTTCGTACCAGGTGTAATCGCCACATACGCGATCATCTCTATGTATGGCAATCACGGTTGGTTGGCCCGTTTTTTTACCCTTTTCGGAATCGAATCATTTCCGAAAATTATATTTGATCTCAAGGGCTTGATCCTGGCGAATCTCTGGTTTAACATCCCATTCTCAACGATGCTGCTTGCTTCGGCACTCGGTGGCATCCCCAATTCGATTATAGAGAGTGCAAAGGATGCGGGAGCTGGAAAATGGCAATTGTTCTTTCGATTTATTTTGCCTCTCTCCTATAAGACAATGCTCGTTGCTGTGACATTTGTGTTCATGGGGGTGATCGGCAGCTTCACCGCGCCTTATCTGATCGGTCCGAACGCGCCCCAGGTTCTCGGTGTCGCGATGCATCAGGTGTTCTCCGTATATCAGGAAACCGCCCAAGCGAGTGCTCTTGCCGTCTTCATGTTTCTGCTTTGCTCGGCGATGGGGTATTTCTACATCCGAACAATGACGAAGGACGCAAAAGATGAAGCAACTCGTGCAGGTCATTAGGCAGAAAAAATGGAGCATGCAGACAAGAACGGAGCTGATCGCATAATGAAAGTACCTGACATTACCGCTCATACCGGATGTCTGGGAACGCCTGACAATACCATCGAGTCCAGTCTGGCAGGAATCGCAGCCGGGGCAAATCTGATCGAAGTGGATGTACAGTCAACAAGAGACGGGATTGCATTCTTGTTTCACGATGAGTTATCTGTTTTTTCTACCTCGACTTTCTCGGAACTGAATCACCCAGATTTGCGTCGAACGCTCTCCCCCATTTACATGGATCGCGAATTAGTGACATTGGAGCAGCTGTTCGAGGCGACGATAGACACTGACGTTCGATACAATTTGGACCTGAAGACAGAGGAGGCAGCCTATTCTGCTATTGAAGTCATGGAGAGAATGGGGATGACACAACGGGTATTTTTCACAGGGAACACGCAGGGGGTTCAGCATTACCGCAACCGGGTCGTTTGGAACACACCGGCTGATTGGGACCCTTCCGAGTGGCTGAACAACCGTGACATCGTGATGGAAACGTGCGACAGGCTGGCTCGGGAAGGGTATTTTGGACTGAACATGCATTACCTTACTTGTTGCCAAGAGCTCGTAGCATATGCTCATACGAAAGGTTTGGCAGTTTGGGTGTACACGGTCGATGATCCCCTTCACCAGAGGAATATGATCAGGATGGGCGTCGATGCGATTACGACATGCCGGGTGGATACGCTACGCATTATCCGATAAAAACTCTTATGTCATGTTCATGTGGACATGACGTAAGAGTCTTTTTTTAATATCGGAAAGTATAAAATCTGAGGGGAGTCATCCCTTTTATTTGCTGGTAAAATGAGGACATGGAGACGAACATTCTTACGTTCATTTTCTTTGATGAAAACAAGAACGGGGATACATTCGTTAAGAAGTATGGTAAACGAATTCGTTTCTCAGTCTTAAAGGAAGTAGAAGAGTTTCGTTCTTGTGGTGACCCTAGAAACGGTTTCAAATTGTTGGTTTGCGAAGGATGCCATCATGTGAGAAGAGTTCCGTATCGTTGTAAGGGACGTTTTTGTACGACTTGTTCATGCGGTGAAACCGAGGAAATCCCTTTGGATGTTGTTCGGAGCTTTGATGCAATGGACGATGGAGATCCTACAGTGCCACCGCAATTCGGCTTCGAGTTGTGCGGAAGTCTAATGTACCCTGAGTATTACAAGGGGTTCATGGTTATGAATACAATCTTTCGGATATCCGCTAAAGCACAAAGAACCGTTAGGGTGGGCCCTAACGGTTCTTTGGTAAACAATAAGACGGGGGAGGAGTTAAAGCTGGCCTGGGAAAAGGGAGAAAAAAGCGAAGCTCTTTGGGGCCCAGCCGAGGTGGAATGAAAAAAGGGAAACACGGTCTTAAGCGTCCACCTCTGAGAAGCGTCATGGATCGGCTACTTTGGACGCGGTTTTCCTTTTTTCATGGAACCGTGCAGGGATGACCCCGCAGCAGGGGACCCAAGAAGCTGGAGCGTTTTCTCCCTTTTCCTCCTTCTCCGCCACAGCCTCACCGACCACTTAACCTAAGGACGCGGGCGCATTTTCCGCATTTTTCTTATTTGAGTTACGAATCATTCATATAAAAGCGATACATTCATAATGGGAACAAAAAGGCTGCCGAGTCTCTCCTCGACAGCCTGCGCACTATCACGATTTTATTTGAACGCTATGATTAAGCAGTAACACGTCGTGCGATTTCAAAGCGTTTTTCCCATGAAGTTCCCAGAAATTTCGATGTGGTTACACCAGGTGATCCATAGGTATGCAATAAAGTATTGTTTCCAGCATAAATGGCAACGTGGGTAATCCGGGATGATGAACTACCATAGCTGCGGAAGAAGATTAGATCTCCTTTTTGTAGCTGATTCTTGGATACCTGTTGCCCGACTTTGGACTGTTGGCGAGAATCTCGGGGCAGAGTAATTCCTGCTTCTTTAAATACGCGTTGTGTAAAGGAGGAGCAATCGAACGTACTGGTTGTGTTTTTGCTTGAACCAAATTTGTAAGGTCTGCCTTTATATTTCAGTCCGTTTGAAATAATCTGGTTTGCAACGTTAGAACTCACAGAAGCATTCTTTGCAGCCGATGTTGCTGCGAAAGAGCCGTTCAGGTTGTCTGCGCTTGTGCTTAGGCCAGAGTCCGGATTCACCTGAGCAAGGTCATTTGTTAGATCAGGGGTTACAGTATTTTCTTCTTTTGGTGTGTTATCGACGCTTTGTTCGTCGTTGTTTTGCCAAACATTTGATTGTTTGTCGGCTTGATTATCAGTCTGTTGCTTAGCCTGTTGTTCAGTCTGCTGGTAGCTCTTCTTTACCTGTGTATGCTTTATGTGCTTCTGATGTTGTTTATGATGCGTAGTGGATTTGTGACTTTTTTCTGTAGCCGCATAGGCTTGTCCCCCCATTAGAAGAGAAGTTCCCATTAGAATCGCTAATACCGTGCAAGTTTTACCTTTCCAGTTTCGTCTTATCATCATTTTCCTCCTTCTGAATGTGGGGTTGTTGAGAGGATATCCACTCACGCTTTTATCCTACAGATGAAAACTAAGATTCCCGATAGAATTTCATGAGAGTTTCATGAGAAAACTGTTGGTAAGATCTTCACTTTTTTACTTCATTTACGGAGGTGATTCAGATGTCTATACCAGATACCAAAGGGTGCGTGTTAATCGTAGAGGATGAAAAAAATCTAGCGCGGTATTTACAGCTTGAGCTGGAGAATGAGGGATTTACTACGGATGTAGCTTACGACGGTCCTGCAGGGTTAGAAAAAGCCTTTGAAACTGTGCACGATCTGATCCTATTAGATATCATGTTACCGGAGTTGTCGGGAATAGAAGTATGCCGTCGGATCAGAGAGGCAAGCGACGTCCCGATTATTATGATTACGGCTCGTGGCGAGGTGCCCGATGTTGTTACCGGCCTAGATAGTGGCGCTAATGATTACCTGTCGAAACCATTTGCAATTGAAGAGCTTTTTGCACGGATTCGGGCTGTATTGCGACATCGAGAAGCACAGGTGACACAAGAGATTTTGGTAGGGGATCTGCGTATACGGCCTAACGCTCGGAGAGTATACAGAGCGGATGAGGAAATTATGCTGACGCCACGGGAGTACGACTTGCTGTATTACCTGGTTCAAAATAAAGAGCAAGCAGTATCACGCGAGCAAATACTGACGTCTGTATGGGGATTTGACTTTATGGGGAATACAAACGTAGTTGATGTGTACATCCGCTATTTACGAAACAAAATTGAGAAAGAGCCCTCACTTAAACTGATTCATACCGTTCGAGGGATTGGTTACACACTAAGAGAATAATACTACTCTGTTCTTAATAGGTGATCCTTGTGCGCATGCATCGTAGATATTCTCTAAAATGGAGACTTACTTTTTTATTCAGTTCAGCCATGCTAGTCTTGCTTCTCTTTCTTACAGTGTTTATTTTTTGGAGTACTTCCAATCTGGTTTACCAACACGAACAGCGATTACTCAATCAAAAGGCCTCTGCTATTGCCTCAGACTTAGAAACGGAGATTAACGAAGAATCTTCTCTAGATGTCTCCTACTTGTCACGGTTACTCATGAACTATTCAGATGCCAATCAATCCATTTCACTTCTCAATCAACAAGGAACGCAGCTCGCTTCGATTGAGGGCGCGAACTGGAATAAGGAACCTCAGGATTTTTATGAAAGGGTCCTGACAGCAAAGGAATCGGTTCAGTTTCCGTTCGGCTCTCAATTATTATTCGTCCAAATTAGTGAGACCACAGAAGCATTTGAATGGTATTTTACGATCTTATCCACGATGCTCCTTCTTTCTTCTTTCATTACGCTGGTGCTATCTGGGATCGGAGGCTATCTCCTTAGTAAATGGGGGCTCAAGCCACTGGATCAGCTCATTCGGCAGATTCACTCCATTTCCCCGAAGCGATTATCCCAGAGGATCCATCATTACAATGTAGAAACAGAAATTTATGAGCTGATCCATGCTTTTAACCTACTTATGGACCGGATGGAGGAGGCTCTCGTCTCGCAGAAAAGATTCGTGACCGATGCTTCCCACGAATTGCGTACACCTCTCACGATCATGGAAGGGTATATAAGCCTTTTGCAGAGGTGGGGGAAGCATAAGCCTGAGGTAAGAGAGGAGGCGCTAGTCGCAATGGGACAGGAATGTGAACGACTTTCTCGACTGATCGAGGATCTGCTCTCTCTTGCCAAGCTACAGGACGTTCCCCAAATGAGCGCGCAAAAAAAGATACAGTCGTTAACGCCTCTTCTGCTCGAAGTAAAGCAGGCATGGCTCCCGGTCTATCCGGCTCAGATTGCCCTGTCATTTGAATGGACCGATCCGCTTTATCTATACATGGACAGAGAACGCATGAGGCAGTTGTTAGATATTCTTTTGGACAATGCCCGCAAATACACAGATCAGGGCCAGGTAGTGGTAAAGGCTTTCAGTGATGAGGAGTGGGTACATTTCGTCATTGAAGATACGGGTATAGGTATTCCTGAGAGTGAGATACCCCATCTATTCAAGCGCTTTTACCGGGTAGAGAAATCACGCAATCGAATCAGGGGAGGAACCGGGATAGGTTTGGCGATCGCCCAGTCGATTGTAGATGATCATCAGGGTGCGATTACGATCAGTGCATCGTCTATGGGGGGGACGCAGGTACACGTTCGGTTGAAAAAGGAGCAAACCCCTGCGGATGACGATAGCTCACCTACTGTAAAAGGAATCTAGCTTTAGGTATTGTATGGGCGAAGCGTATTGACAGGGAGATGATCGGACTATATTATATACCTATACGGGTATTAGTATTAAAACAATCGCGTTAAATAATAAGGAGGAATAGAGAATGGCAGATATCACTGTAGATACAAAAGGATTGGCATGTCCTATGCCGATCGTCAAAGCCAAAAAAGCATTGGATGGCTTGCAGCCAGGTCAAACAATGGAAGTGTTGTCTACGGACAAGGGCTCTTTGAATGATTTCACAGCGTGGGTGAAGCAAACAAAAAATGAGATGGTTTCCCATGAGGAAGAAAACGGGGTATACAAATTCCTAGTAAAAAAGGGATAATTGAAAAAAATAAGCGAGCACCTTTTACCGTGTTCGCTTATTTCCGGTTTTCATAGATGATACGGACGCCGAGTGTGGAGTAGGTCTCTTCTTGGTAATGACCGTTTGGACAATGCTTTGCACAAAGCAGGGAATCCGCTTGCGAATGCAACAGCTGCCTACAGGTGGGGCATCGATGTTGAAAAAGGGATTTCAGAAATCGAAACATTTATATCACCATATTCTGATTAATTTACTTGGTTTTATTTTACCTGATTTTTTTGCATTTGAGAAGCTGTCTGGATATTCTCGCGCGCGAGTTAGCTGAGAAGGCAGGGAGGATATATGGAGTTCGATTTATTTTTGCTCATGGTATCACTCGGATTTGTCGGTTCTTTCTTTTCCGGTTTACTCGGTATAGGTGGAGCCATCATCAATTACCCGCTGCTGCTTTTTGTACCTGCCTGGCTCGGAGTGGCCCACTTTCCTTCACAAGAGGTTTCAGCCATTTCCATGTTCCAGGTGTTTTTTGCATCGTTGTCCGGTATTCTTGGCTTTCGAAAGCGTAGGGGCAAAGAATCTGCGCTGATCCACAAAGGTCTAGTGAAAGATATGGGGGGAGGTATTCTGCTTGGGAGTTTGCTGGGTGGATTCGCCTCTAGGTTTTTGCCCAGTGCAAGCATCAATCTTGTTTACGGAATTTTAGCAGTCGTAGCAGTTGGTTTGATGCTTATCAAGAACAAGGGAAATGATGAAGAGAGACTGGAAATCTCGTACAGTAGGCTCATTGCGATTGTTTCCGCTTTTATCGTCGGGATTGTTTCTGGGATTGTAGGAGCGGGTGGTGCCTTTATTTTGATTCCGATTATGCTGACCATCCTGAGGATCCCTACACGTGTGACGATTACCTCTTCCCTTGCTATTGTATTCATCTCCGCTATTGGTGGTGTATTAGGGAAGCTGACAACTGGCCATATCCCTTTTTGGCCCGTTCTGTTTACGGTAATCGGCAGCGTACTGGGAGCTCCTCTAGGCAGCCGTGTCAGTGGAAGAATAGATGTAGTGTATCTTCGGTACGGTTTGATTGTATTGATTTGTGCGACTGTCATCAAAATTTGGAGCGACATTTTGTAAAAAAAAGCCGATTTTTTGTTGCAAGGGCTCTTTTTCATTTTAATTATACCTATAGTAGTATAAGTATTAACGGGAGGTTTTACAATGGATACGCAAAAAGAAAAAACAACAATCGTCCTCTTCAGTGGGGATTTGGATAAAGCAATCGCCGCCTTTATCATCGCGAACGGCGCCGCTGCCTATGATCACGACGTCACGATTTTCTTTACCTTTTGGGGATTGAATACGATGCGCAAAGACGAAATCGTCAAGGTCAACAAGGGCTTTCTTGAGAAGGCCTTTGGCTGGATGATGCCAAGAGGTGCTAAAAAACTAGGTCTGTCTAATATGAACATGATGGGGATGGGGCCTCAGATGATTAAGCACGTCATGAAAAAGCACAATGCACTGACTCTGCCGCAGCTGATTGAGCTGGCGCAAGAGCAAGGAGTCAAGCTGGTTGCCTGCACGATGACGATGGACCTTTTAGGATTAAAACAAGAAGAGCTGCTGGATGGGATGGAGTATGCAGGGGTAGCCGCTTATCTGGGAGACGCAACGCAAGCCAAAGTAAATCTTTTTATTTAAAGTAAGCTGTTTCCTGTGGCTTGACAAAGCTTGGCTATCGCATAATATACCTGTATACGTATGCGTTTTGTAAAACAGGAGGAATTCACATGGACTACAACTATGGTGATGATATTAAAAGACGTTTGCGTCGAATTGAAGGACAGATTCGTGGTGTTCTGAAGATGATGGAAGAACAGAAAAACTGCAAAGAGGTTGTCGCACAGCTATCGGCGGTTCGCAATGCTTCGGACAAGGCAATCGCCCAGATCGTGGCTGAAAATCTGCAGCGTTGTCTGCTGGAAGAACAAGTGGCAGGAAGAGACACGGGAAAGATGGTAAAAGAGGCTGTAGAGCTTCTTGTGAAAAGTCGCTAATCTCAACCAGGAAAGGATGTTCACATGGAATTCTCTACCATTCTTATCATCATTGCGTACGCCTTGATTACCTATTACCTGGTTTCCCGCTTCCTGCCGGTGAAAGGGCTGGAAAATCTTCGCCCAGAACAATTTAAGGAGCGTGTGAATCAAAAAAGCAAGGTGCTGCTCATTGATGTACGCGAGCCTCACGAATTCAAGACAGGTCACATACCTACTGCGGTTAATATACCGTTGTCCCAGTTGAACAACCGAGTCAAGGAAATCTCTATGAAGAACGATGTCTTGTTGTACTGCAGGAGCGGGATGCGAAGCAAACAGGCTGCGAAAATTCTGAAGAAGCACGGTTTTGCTAAAATGGCTCACTTACAAGGGGGAATCTCCACCTGGCAGGGGGCTACGAAAAAGAAATGACGATCCAGTATCGGTTACTCCCAGAAAGATGGAAGGAGTAGCCGATGTTTTTTTATGCGGGCTTACAGTTACGATTGCGTTGTTTACATTCGTGCTTGACTTTCTGTCTTGTTGTAACTAAAATGATTACAACAGGACGACGAGATCATCGCCTATTATTTTTAATCGGGTTGTAACTGTTAAAGTTACAACTAAGGGGCGAATGCATCAACGAAGTCCAAAGATTCATCATAGGAAAGCAAAAAGTAACCAATCATATATGTCGGAGGGAAAAAACATGAAAATTGGAATCGTAGGAGCTAGCGGTAAAGCAGGGAACCTGATTATGAAGGAAGCGCTGGATCGAGGTCATGAAGTTACTGCGATCGTGCGCGATGCTTCCAAAATCGTTGAACCAAACGTATCCGTTCTGGAAAAGGACGTATTTGCTTTGACAGCTGATGACCTGAAAGGCTTTGACGCAGTAGTGAATGCTTTCGGTGCCCCGGCAGGCAAAGAGAATCTCCACATCGAGGCAGGGAATGTTCTGATTGAAGCGATGAAAGGTGCTCCTTCTACTCGATTGCTCGTAGTTGGCGGAGCGGGAAGCCTGTTTGTAGACGAAGCGAAAACGACGCGTGTGCTTGAAACGCCAGAGTTTCCTGAAGCATACCTGGCAACAGCTCAAAACCAAGGTGAAAACCTGCGTATTCTGCAAGAAACAAACGGAATTCAGTGGACCTTTATCAGTCCATCTGCTTTCTTTGATCCTGCTGGTGAGAGAACGGGCACATACCAACTGGGGAAAGATCATCTGTTGGTGAATGCTAGCGGACAAAGCTATGTAAGCTATGCGGACTATGCCATTGCCGTTCTTGATGAAATGGAAAACCCGAAACATCACAATGAACGCTTCACTGTAGGTTCTAATTAATTGAAGGCTCCCGCCACCTTCTCTTACGCTTAGAGGTGGGGATTCAAACGTTCCAAGTCGTCTAGGAGACGAGGATACGTTTCGGATGCTTCAAGCAACCATTATCCCTTGCTGAACGAATCAGATCAGGACTATCTTTCTGGTTTACGTATTTGCGTAGGATGATCTCACCACCTATAGAGGTGGGAGTCTTCTGCGGTTAAATAGATAAATGCTTTTCCAATAGACAACAAAAAGACCAGCCTCTAAAATAGAGAGCTGGTCTTTTTTCCTTTTTTTCCAAAAAAGCAGGAAGTTCTTAGCCTACCAACGAACCGATAATCGGATAGTGGAACGGGCGTCCTTGCAGAGAATACAATATACCCTTGATTGGATAATAGATCGCCATCAGACCGAAAACGATCAAAAATGGAATGCCGATTATTATAAAGGAAAGTGCCCAGGAGATACTGATCAAAATCCCCATAAACAGGTGAAACAAAAGGGCTTGCAGAGCCATATTTTTCGCTTCACGATCTGCCATTAGGAGCCAGACGATGATCGGCACCAAGAATGGTGCGAAAAATGCGCTGGCATGAGTAATTGCTTTTACACCTCTATAATCCATTATAAAGTCCTCCTTGTTATGAACGGAAACGGTTGATCTCATTGTAACGCAAATTCTGGCACGATAAAAACCACCAAAAGCGTGATTTGGGATCAGACCCGAGACGGAGGATTTTTGAATTCCAATGAATTACTGTTATGATTAGAAAAACCTCTATCGAGGCATGCTCAGGCACGAACATTTTTTTCATTTTAAGAAAATCTTTCGCCTTTTGAAACGTAATAACAAATAAATTCCGCTATGATACTAAACATATGTTACCGTTTGGGTGACCAAGAAGAAGGGAGCGATAACGATATGATGATAGATTGTCATCAACCACTTGGGATAAAAGATCGGCTGATGTTTTTCTATAATTTTTTGCAGGCGCCAGGACAAGTCGGGAGTATTACACCTAGCTCCCGTGCGTTAGCCAAGCAAATGATGAACCCGATTGACTGGGAAAAAGCGAATACGATTGTAGAATTGGGTGCAGGAACAGGTATTTTTACAAAATGGATTCAGGAGATGAAGCGTCCTGATGCGACTCTCGTTTCCTTTGAAAAGGAGACCACGATGAGAAGCAGGCTGGAGCCTCTTTTTCCGAATGTCCTCTTTCACGAAGATGCTGTGGATTTAGGGCGTGTACTGGCTGAGGCAGGATTAGGAAAAGCGGATTGTATCGTGTCTGGATTGCCATTCGCCAACTTTCCGCAAGCGCTGCGCGATCAGATCATGGAGCAGGTAGTCACGACACTGAAGCCAGGAGGCGTGTTTGTTGCGTTTCAATACTCCTTGCAAATGAAAAAGCAGCTTACGTCGGTCTTTGACCAGGTGTCTGTGAAGCTGGTTCCGCTCAATGTGCCGCCCGCTTTTGTGTACGTCTGCCAAAAAGCGCAGGGGTAGGAGGATAGTCAATCATGATCGTGGATATGCTGACCGAGTCAGTGGACCAGTTCGGATACTTTGCTCTGTTTTTTACGCTGTGGCTCGGAATCGTTGGCATGCCGATACCTGATGAGGTGATCGTCCTGTCAGCGGGTGTTCTGACCTCGATGAATATATTAGAGATTGTCCCCGCGTTTATCGCCACTTATTTGGGTGTAGTCTCCGGGTTGTCGCTGGGATATGTATTGGGTAGAGTACTGGGAGCACCGGCACTAGGCTGGATCGGTCGAAAAAAAGGGATGAATAAATATGTGGAGCACGCGCAGTCGCTTTTGGAGAGATACGGGAGCTATGCGCTGTGCATCAGTTATTTTTTGCCCGTCGTAAGACACGTCGTCCCCTATCTTGTCGGAATTGGTAAAATGACCTTTGGACGTTACGCCGCCTTCTCCTACACGACAGGATTGGTGTGGACCCTCATCTTGTTCTTTGCCGGTCATTTCATGGGAAATAATGTGGAGCGTCTCAATGCGTTCCTTGGTAAGTTTAATCAAGGCTTGGTGGCGGGGATTGCAGGGGTGGTACTGGTGGCCGCTGCGACGTTTTATGGAGTCAAGGTTTGGAAAAGAAAAAGAGGCTCTGTGGTAGCCGCAAAGACTTTGATTAATAAGAGTGACCGAAACGAGTAATGAGAATAAACGCTAATGAATCGATCTTCTGCACTTGCAGAGGATTTTTTTTGTTTCTCTTCCCTTATAATATAGACGGGAGTGAGAGGAGAGAAAAAGAACGTGGCAACAAAAAAGCAATTACTCTGGGCGGATCTGTCGCTGTTTATCATTGCACTTGCCTGGGGGTATACCTTTATTTTGAGCAAGGACCTTCTGCTCGAGATAACCCCTTTCTACTTTCTGGGGACGAGGTTTCTTCTTGCGGCTTTGATCTTGCTGCCGTTTGTTTGGAAGCGTGTGCGAATGCTTGGCCGCGATGTGTGGATACAGGGCACTCTTTGCGGTGTAGCACTCTGTGCTGCCTTTACGCTGCAGCTGTTAGGGATTGATCGAACGACGCCGGGAAAAGCAGGGGTAATAACAGGAACCAATGTCATTCTGGTTCCGTTCCTATACTACTTGTGGCGTCGCAAAGCTGTGAATAAAGGAGCGATCATCGGCTGCTTCCTTGCGTTTTTCGGACTCGCTTGCCTGTCTGGGGAAGGGGAATGGACGGGTATTTCTTTTGGCGACATGCTGGTATTCCTTTGCGCAATCTTTTTTGCCTTGCATATATTGATGGTCGACCGTGCCTACGAAAAAAAGCCCAATGTAGATACACTTGGCTTTGTCATGATCCAATTACTGGTAGTTGGGCTGATTGATATAATCATTGCTGTCGGGACCGAGCCGATTCCCCAACCACTCAGTTCATACGGATGGTTTGCCTATTGGTTTGATTGCTTAATCGGTACGTTGCTCGCGTACGTGGTGCAAATCAAGGCTCAGCAATTTTCACCGCCCGTCCACGTCAGCATTTTGCTATCGCTTGAAGCGGTCTTTGCTTTTTTGTTTTCCTGGCTGCTCTGGGGTGAGCCTATAACAGCTGTTGTTTTAACAGGAGTTTTTCTGATGCTTGCTGGTATATACATAACGGAGCTGAGCAATCAGGAAGCCTGAGACGGCTTTTGTCGTTTTTCACGCTGGCGCAATAGCTCTGGCAATACGATCCCGATCAAAATGATGATCACCCCAACCACTTGCAAGAGAGACACCGATTCGTGCAGGATGATGTACGATGAAAACACAGCCATAGGCAACTCGGCAGCTCCTAGGATGGCAGCCATGCCCGGTCCTGTATGTGGAATCCCGAAATTGAAGCAAACCGTAGGGATGAATATCCCGAAAAAAGCGAGTAGGAACACATACGGGAAAAGCCCATCCCACAGGACGCCATTCCAAATAAACACAGGTGGATAAATCAAGCTAATGAGGAGAAGCGAGCCAGTTGCCATGCTCGAACTGCGCAGCCATGGATTTACGGCGACTGCCGCTTTTCCGCTGAAAAGGATAAACAGTGTATAAGAGACCGCTGCCAGTAAACCGAGGATGACACCCATGAGGTTAAACTGAGCCAACCCTCCCGTTTCAAACAAACCGCCAGCCAGCAATGTTCCGGCCAACAGCAAGACGAGGGAAAGCAGGGTTTGTTTGTCGGGGCGACGGCGAGACATCACAGCTTCTACCAGAACACCCATCCATGTGAATTGAAATAACAGGACGATGGCGATGGAGGCGGGGATGAATTGCAGTGCATTGTAATACACGAGTCCCGTCGAGCCAACCGCTAAGCCAACAGCAACGAGAAGCAGCATCTGACGCTTTTGCGGTTTTGTTCGTAAAAAGAATAGAGCAGGAATCCAAGAAATCACAAAGCCGAAAAACATTTGGCCGCCAATGACTTCCGCTGGTGAATAGCCTTGCTCGTACGCGAGCTTTACGATGGTAGATAAAATTCCGTAACTACAAGCCCCCAAAAAGACGAGCAATACGTATCTCATATCAGGTATCTCCTTACATAATGGTTGTTCAAAAAGTCCGGGAAACATAGCTGTCGACTCTGTTTATGTCCTCACAAGGGGGCAGCGAAACATCCGTTTTTTTGTCTTAGCTAGGATAATACGCTATAACAGCTTTGTCTATGTATCAAAAAGAAACCTGTCCTAGAGGTTTACCTTTTCTTTCAGCGCGGAAATAGGGAAGTGACACGAAGAATTAAGTGTGCTTCAACTGCTTCAACCCTACAGCGCAGAAGGAAGGGGGAGACACATGTGCTTTTAAAATTAAAGGACCGATTATTTGCAACCTTTTTGCTGCTGAGCCTGCTCCCGATTTTGTTGATTTGTTTTCTGTTTTATAGAGAAGCGCAAGCGGCAGTGTATGGACAATACGAAATAAGCATTGGAAGGCATCAAAATCTAGTCGACGAACAGATGACCCTTTTTTTTCAAAATATGCAAAAAGAAACGACTCAATTGGCCGAAAATCCTATCTTGCAGATGGCCGAGAAGAAGTCGGAAGCAGAGCTGGTAAAAAGTGTTTTCTTACATTTTACTCAGGCTCATGAAGTGGTTGGAAATATTCATTTGTTACGGGACGATCTCAGCTCCCTTTCCTTGCGTGAAGAGCATGGCTGGGACAATGATAAGCAACGGCCGTTCTGGTTTAATCGAGAGGATATTGGACTTAAAGAGGATAAGGTATGGTTGCTCAGTCGCTTGGATCAATTGAGTACTCAAAAATCTATGTTTTTTTCTCAACGTGTACATAACGATGAAGGTAGGTCATTTGGGATCTTGTTGGTGGAGATTCGGCTGGACCTATTAGCCGATTGGATTCAAAGCAATATTTTGCACACGCATAAAGAGCTAATGGTAATCTCTCCTACGGGGAAAATCTTAATTCATGCCGATCGGGAGAAGCTGGGGAAACAGATACAAGACCTTCCTGATTATGACTTCCTTGCCAGATCGCTGAAAACCTCGCATGGTGGCGAAGTGTTTTCTTTTCGCGAAGAAGGAAGGCTAGTGTACGCCTATCTTCAAATTTCCCCGACAAGCGGAAATATGTACGTAGAAAGGCTTCCGGGTGAAGATATAACTAGCCGTCTTGATCGGCTAAATGTGATACTATTTTGCATCATCACTTTGATTGTGGGATTTGCCGCTTACGTCGCTCATAGACTCTCTCGGTGGGTTAGCAAGCCAATCTCCACCTTGGTGGATGCTACCGATGTTTTGTTGCAGGGTGATTTTTCTGTACGTGTTCCCATTCAAGGAATGGAAGAGATCACGCTGCTGGAAAGAAAGTTTAATCAGATGGCCGAACAGATGCATACCTTGATCGGTCGTGAACGGGAATATTTGCAAAAAGGTCTGGACCAAATTGTACGCAGCTTTTATTTAGCGGTAGAGATGAAGGACCCATATACAGCCGGACATACGGAGAGAGTTACGGAGTACGCCCTCATCATTTACGATCATATGAATCAGTCGGATCGTCAGTTGTTTTCGCGCGATGACCTGCGTTATGCCAGCTTGATGCATGATATTGGAAAGGTTGCGATTCCAGATCATGTCCTTTTAAAGAACGGGAGACTGACCAAAGAGGAGTACGAGCAAATGAAGCAGCACTCTTCGATCGGAGCAGATATCGTGGAACAGATCGAGAGTCTTGCCCATGTCAGTCCCGGTGTCAGACATCATCACGAACGCTGGGATGGGTACGGTTATCCGGATCAATTAAAAGGAGAAAAAATTCCTATCATTGGTCGCATCCTTGCTGTTGCCGATACATTTGACGCGATGACGTCGACACGTTCCTATCGTAAGGCTATGACCATTACCGAAGCATATGAAGAAATTTTGCGCGGTTCACACTCGCAGTTTGACCCCCATATTGTTGCAGTCTTTCAACAAGCTTTTGACGAGGGTGCCATTCAAGTAAAACAACCGAATGAATTCGAAAAGCTGGCTATTGAGGCAGCATCTTCCGGCTATTCTGATCTAAGATAAGGTACATGAGGATGCTTTTACCTCGAATGGATGCCTTTTCGCCTTGCTATCATTGCTTATCTTTGGTATTCTAATCGTACCGTGCTAGACGGGGAGGTTGCGGTGCCCTGTAACCTGCAATCCGCAATAGCAGGGTTGAATTCCTATCATAGGTTTTCTTATGTGAGGCTGCCTTATGGCGGCGGTGTTGAGGAGCGGGTCCTGTGCAACGCGAACCCATGAACCTGGTCAGGTCCGGAAGGAAGCAGCCATAAGTGGATCATCGCGTGTGCCGCAGGGTGGCCTGCTCTGAGCTGCTACCATGAGTAACGCTTGGATGAGGATTATCGAAGATAGGTGCACGGTACTTATATAGGAATGCCAAGTAGCATGTTTCCTGCGGGAGGCATGCTACTTTTTGTATGCTCTCCACCTAGGGCAGGGCTTCGAAATGAGATTTTGTTGATCGAGCTATTTATTTTTTGTTGATTTTTGACGATAACTAGCGAAACATTTCCCTCCGATCTGGTACTTCCAAGGGCAGGTTTTGAGCTCTTTTTCACGAAGTTTTCATAATGGTGGAAGAAATCGCGTTTGCATTTTTTCACACGGAAGTACGTCATAGGCCAGGGGGGACAAGCTGTGAGCGCATCTTTTTCGTTACATCTCGTCGGCTCGTCCGGACGATTGCAGCGGTTCATGCATCAACTGCCTACTGCCGTTTTATTGGTGAATCAAGCGGGTAGTATCGTGGAAGTCAACGAACAACTGCTTCGTGTAACCGGATATTCATGTGATCGACTTATTAATCAACCGTTTCAGACTATACTACCTTATCAAGGCTCCGCGGAACAAATGTACGAGGAACTGTTGCAAAGAGAAACAGAGCTTGGATCAAACATCGAGATCGAATGGCGCGATAAACAAGGCAGATGTAAAAAGACTCCCGCAACGATACTCGTACAAGAGGCCGAGCAGCCTCTTTATTTGATCCACTTATTCCAATTGGTGAAGGATACCGATCAGCCCCTGTCAGAACGATTGCTGGGAAAGCTCACCCACGACACCAGTTTGGGACTATTCATTCTCGACGAATACGGTCATATCATCGAGGCGAGTCAGGCAGCGTGCAAGCTACTGGGCATGGAGAGATTGCATGTCATCAACAAGCATGTTGATCAAGTGTTTGCTGGCATTCCTGAACAACATCGGCTCATAAAAAAAGAGTTGTTAGAAGGCGTCAAGCTGCAGAATATTGCTACTTCCTGGACCAACGACAACCAGCGGTATGAATTGATCGTTGATGCCAACACCTTGCAGGACGAGGCTGGCAAAACAGTTGGAGCGTTTGTCCTGTTTAAAGACATCACCAATTTGCGGTCGTTTGAGCAAAAAATTGAACGCAATGAACGACTGGCCATGATTGGTCAAATTGCGGCTGGCACAGCCCATGAGATCCGCAATCCGTTGACCTCCATAAAGGGATTTTTGCAAATGTTCTTAAAATCTTTTGGGGACAGTGGCATGGATCGGGAGAAGACCTATACCGAAATCATGCTGACGGAAATCAATCGAATCAATTCACTGGTCAGCGAGTTTTTGCTCCTGAGCAAGCCGCGTGATATTCAATACTGTATGGTTGATCTCAACACCGTCTTCGAAGAAATTTTGCCGATTGTCGAATCACAGGCCCTTTTATACGGAATTGATGTCCGTTTTACTTCCCGAGGGAGGCTGCCTATGGTGGTCGGTGATAATGAGCTTCTAAAACAAGTATTTATCAACATTTGTAAAAATGGGATTGAAGCGATGGGAGAACAGGGGACGCTCCAGATTTCTCACCATATTGATCAGGATGGGGACCGAATGAGCATCGACATCCACGATACGGGTCCTGGTATTCCGCTGTACATCATCGACAAGATTTTTGACCCATTTTTTACGACGAAAGAAGAAGGAACGGGGCTTGGGTTGTCGGTTTGTCAAAAAATCATTCACGATATCGGCGGACAGATTCGTGTCTCGTCAAAGGGATACGGAACCACCTTTCACATCATGCTCCCTTATTTGTAAAAACGTCTATTCACAAGAAGCGTCCCGCACATAGGTGATCGGGGCGTTTTCTTTGTACGAACCAATCCAATGGTGTATAATATATAGGATATGGAAGAGGACTGAGCAGATGGGGAGTGTCACACGAACATGGCTTATACCGCGCTTTATCGCGTATATCGACCACAGACGTTTCAGGATGTAGTCGGACAAGAACATGTGACGATTACTTTGCGTAATGCCTTACGCGAAAGCAGGCTGTCCCACGCCTATTTGTTCAACGGTCCCCGTGGTACGGGTAAGACAAGTGCGGCCAAGATCATGTCCAAAGCAGTCAACTGCGAGCAGCCGATAGATGGTGAGCCGTGTAATCAATGCGATACATGCAAAGCGATCTCAAATGGATCAGTGACCGATGTACTGGAAATTGACGCCGCGTCCAACCGTGGGGTCGAGGAGATCCGTGACATCCGTGATAAAGTGAAATTTGCCCCCAGCGACGTCAAGTACAAGGTGTACATCATTGATGAGGTGCATATGCTGACGACGGAGGCATTTAATGCCTTGCTGAAAACGCTGGAGGAGCCCCCTTCCCACGTTATTTTTATCTTGGCGACAACAGAGCCGCACAAGCTGCCAGCTACCATCATCTCTCGCTGTCAGCGATTCGATTTCCACCGGATTCCGCTAAAGGTGATGGTCGATCTTCTCCGGAGGATTTGTGAGTCCCAGGGGGTACGGGTAGAAGAGCAGGCACTTCAATTGGTTGCCAAAATGGCGGAAGGCGGAGCACGTGATGCACTGAGCCTCTTGGACCAGGCGATTAGCTATAGCAAGGACGAGGTTCGGGCAAGCGATCTCATGCAAATTACGGGAACAGTTGCCCAATCGTACTTTTCTGTCCTTGCCAAACATATTGCCAAACGCGATGTCGCACAGGTCATGGAGCAATTTGATCAGGTGATGGTGCAGGGGAAGGATCCAGAGCAGTTCTTGCATGATTTCCTCTACTACTACCGTGATATGCTGCTACTGAAGACGGCACCTCAGTTGGAAGAGATCGTAGAGCGGACGATGATAGACGATCAGTTCGCTGAAGTAGCAAAGATGTACACATTGCCTGATCTGTATGCGACGATTGAGATATGCAACCAGGCCTTGGCCCAATTGAAATGGTCAACGTATGCACGAGTATTGGTGGAGCTGACGCTGGTGAAGATGTGCCAGCCTGCGGCTCAAGTCGTGGGAGCAAGTGTAGCAGCTGCATCTGAAGCCGCACCGATGAACAGTGAGGAACTGTCCGGTATGTCCAATCGTATACGTGTATTGGAAGAACGTTTGGCACAAGTGCTGCAGGGTCAGATAATCGTTCCCGGCCAGCAAAAAGCGGAAGAGCCCCGAAAGGCCGAGCCGAGACGTGCCCTTGCGGCAGCAGGTGGCTCCCGTACCCCGTTAAATAGAGTTCGGGATGTAGCCAAGACGCTGGATGAGAACCTCACCAGACAGGTACGTGGACAGTGGAGCCAGATTTTGACTGATTTAAAAAAGGTCAAAATTCAGTACCAGGCTTGGCTAGTAAACGGTCAGCCGGTTGCTGCTGGTAGCGATGCAGTTGTGGTCACCTTTACGAGTCCGATTCACTGTGACAAGACCATGGAGCCTGAACTGAAGAGTGTAGTTGAGCGTGTCATGTCAAATGCGCTGGGAAGGCCCTTGCAGCTTTTATCCGTGATGGAGGAAGAGTGGCAAGGCGTGGATGAGCAGGTGGGGCAGAAGGATGCTCCTGAGGAAAATGGGCAGGACCCTTTTCTAGCCGAAGCCATTAAGCTCGTAGGCGAAGGGCTTGTCGAAGTAAAAGACTAATTCATAATAAACATTTAGGGAGGATCCCCCAATGAAAAACATGCAGCAAATGCAACAAATGATGAAGCAAGTGAAGAAGATGCAAGAAGACATGCAAAAGGCTCAAGAGGGCTTGAAAGAAAAGATCGTTGAAGGTTCCGCAGGCGGCGGTGCAGTACTTGTTAAGGCAGATGGACACAAACAAATTAAAGATATCGTCATCAAGCCAGAGGTAGTAGATCCTGAGGACGTAGAAATGCTGCAAGATCTGGTGCTGACGGCAGTCAATGACGCCCTGCGCAAAGCAGATGAGATGGTTGGCAAAGAAATGGGTAAATTTACTGGAGGCATGAACATCCCAGGCCTGTTTTAATAAGCCAAACAGGTAAAGGAGTTTTATACGATGTTCTATCCAGAACCGGTTTCCAAGCTGATTGAAGGTTTTATGAAACTGCCCGGCATTGGTCCCAAGACTGCTGGGCGGCTTGCCTTTTTTGTACTCAACATGAAGGAAGACGACGTGCTGGATCTGGCCAAGGCGCTAGTGAACGCCAAGCGCCAGCTTCACTACTGCTCGGTCTGTAACAACATTACCGATCTGGATCCATGTCATATCTGTCGGGACAAGCGTCGGGACGGTTCGATCATCTGTGTCGTGCAGGAGCCTAGAGACGTGGTGGCGATGGAAAAGACGAGAGAGTTTGAAGGATACTACCACGTATTGCAAGGTGCCATCTCGCCGATGGACGGAATTGGACCAGAGGACATTCGTATTCCGGATCTGTTAAAGCGTCTCGGTGACGAACAGGTAAAGGAAGTCATTCTGGCAACGAATCCCAACATCGAAGGCGAAGCGACAGCGATGTACATCTCACGACTCATCAAGCCGTTTGGGATTCGTGTAACGCGCATTGCCCATGGATTGCCGGTAGGCGGAGATTTGGAATATGCGGATGAAGTCACGCTGACCAAAGCACTCGAAGGTCGGCGTGACCTATAAGAAACGAAGAGAGGCAGGGGCTATCTACCTGTCTTTTTTTCGTTTCAATGAAAGGAGGAAGCGACATGCCGGTAATCCGCATGGAGTTTCTCATTGGCGCACCTCAGCAAATCTGTTTTGATGCTGCTCGAAGTATTGATCTGCATATGGAATCTACGGCAAAGACACGGGAGAGGGCAATCGCTGGGGTGACCAGTGGCCTCATCCAATTGGGAGAGTCCGTTACTTGGGAGGCTGTTCACTTTGGGATTAAACAAAATTTGACTGCCAAGATTACCGAGATGGAAGAGCCGCGGTATTTTGTCGATGAAATGGTTGCCGGAGCATTCAAACGGTTTCGCCATGAACATAAATTTATACCTCTCGGAACCACCCAGACCCGGATGCTGGATACGTTTGATTACACGTCACCAGCAGGCATTCTGGGCAGATTTTTTGATTGGCTTGTGCTAGAAAAATATATGGCCAATTTCTTGCGTACACGCAACGAGTACATCAAGAGCGTAGCTGAAGCTCAGGCGTTACTGAGCCAGAACGAATGAAAAAGAGTCCTGGCTCCAGACGGACTTTTTTGAATGGACGAGACATAGAGTAAAAGTAGGAGCGTGAGGAGATGTTGACAGGACCGGGACTGTCGCTACAGAGTGGTGCATGGCGACAAAAGTCTACTCCGTGGGCAATCATGCTGTTTGTCGGGTATTGGCTCATGTTTGCCGCAGAGTTTTCCATGGTTCGTTTTCATCTCGGTGAAGACGGACGATGGGTTGCTTCTACGACGGACCAGCCGCAAGTCTGGGTGTCGCTCCTCGTTTTTGCCGTAGTGGCAGTTAGCCTGGTGGGTGCAATCGGTTTTCTCATTGCCCTTTGGAGAGAGAGAAAACAAACTTCCTGTCTGTGGGCAAAGCGGGATTTGTCAGGTAACGATGTGCTGCATATTGTGGCCTGGATGCATGTATTTCAAACAGGCATGCTCATCGTATACGGATTTTTTCTGGAGGGCACTTTCTTTTCCCGGGGGACGATTCTAGGGACACTGGAATCTGCGTCGTTTCAATTGTTTCTCCTGCTAATGGTACCATTATGGTTTCGGGGACGTATGGAGGAAATTGGTGTGAAGCGGCCCGTTCGACTCGGTCGGATGATCATCATGCTACTGGTGTTGTTCTTTTTGATTGCCAAGGTTTTGGATGTGGCGGTTACCAACCCGATAGCTGACTGGTTTGGGTTGTCCCTTTCATCCGAGCGGGAACAGCAGATTGAAAAAGAAATTTTGCAGGCAAAAGACACGGATATGCTGGCGGCACTGGCCTCTTTTGTGGTAATTGGGATACTCGTTCCGATTGCCGAGGAGGTGCTGTTTCGAGGTGTGGTGCAAACATATCTAGTGCGTCGCCTGGGAGCAATGATCGGTATTGTGATCAGCAGTCTCTGGTTTGCTCTTTTGCATATTGATGTAGCGCTGTTTGTACCGCTGTTTGTGATAGGGCTTGGACTTGGATTTGTCCGGCACCGGTATGAATCCATCTGGGGGGCTGTATTGCTGCATGCGGTGAACAATTTATCAGGTGTGCTGTACTACTTTCACTGAGGGGGAACAGGCTGGTGAGTAGATGGGGAAAGAGGACGCGAACGGTAATCACTTGGGATGCGGAGGAATTGGATGTGGCGGTGAATCAGGCACGCCTGGATTGGCAGCATGCCCGTCATCTCGCAGAAATCAGTGAGCCAAATAGTGGTTTGGATGATGTCATTTACTACCTGCATCTGACGGAAAAACGCTATATGTATCTGCTCGCGCAAGCCAAACGAGAGCGGTATCACAAGCAAGCATAGGAGGGAAGCTCATGACTACGGGGTGGGTCATTGCTCTAATCATTATCGGAATTTTGCTGGTGATTACCGCAAGCAAATCTGTCACCGGTCCGATTCGGTGGCTTGGGTTTGGGGTCATGCAGGTAGTCATCGGTGCTATCCTTCTGTTTTTTGCCAATTTAGTTGGAGAATTGGCCAGCTTCCATATTCCGATCAATCCAGTTACTGCTCTGCTCGCCGGGTTTCTCCGCTTGCCAGGACTGGCCGCATTGATTGTCATCAAGCTGTGGGTTATGTAGAAATAGAAAACATTCTCTAACCATCTGTGAGTAAAAAGGCGACACCACGATTCTCGTATTTGATTCGACTGTGAGCGGATTGGCGAAAAGAAACGAACAAGGCAAGCAAACGAGGAAGTGCCAAGATCAACGTCCCACTAAGTAATGTCAGTGAGTATTCCTCAGGTAACCACACGTAAGCACCAGCAGCGACGAGAACACTTCCACCCAGTACAGTGCTTTCACTGGCACGGTAGACGGTCATCGGAATGGGCAGCGGGAATCCTGTTCCCCACCATGGGGAGACAAGCATGTCGGCTGTTGTCTGAGGCTTTAGGCCGCGCATCTTTGTATATAGGCGAAAGATGACCAAATGGCAGATCGGGATTACAGGGAGAATGGCTAATGTGACAACCAGCTTGTAGACAGGGATATGCAAAATAGCCGAAATCCCGATGAGGGACAAACCGATCAGCAATAGCTGCAGCAAATGCCCGATAAAGCCCCAGCGAAACCGATAGAGCAGTTTGTAGCTGTAAATGGTTTGATGAAGGGGTTCTCTCATAGAAGTCACTTCCTAAACAACATTTCCTTTATTATCGCACAGTAGCGAATCCTGAGAAATCGAAAAAACCAAGCCGTTGGTCTTCCTCCAGCGGCTTTTTTTGCGTATTCCAAATTTGGTGAGGCCATGATTGGTGGGTGAGGCTGATTACGTCATGGGTTCCCGTTTAATGGGTACGATAAAAGAAATGAAAAGGCTATCGAATGCGTTTAAATCGCTCGTCGCGTTAGAGGGGGGATATCGCTTGTCCAGCTATCGTGTGACTCTTTTGGTTTCTCCTTACAAGGTAGAGCCACAAGTACAAGAAGACTTGGCTGCATGCGGAATCGTTCTAGAACCAATGGAAAAAGCAAGCCTCTTGTCTGATCTGGATGGACTTCTCATTACAAAAGCCTTGGATGATGCAGCGTTTCTCGAAAGCGGAATCCTCCATCTGTCAAAGACCCCGGGCTTGTTGCTAGTCTATGGAGAAGACATTCCATACGGATACGCGGATACACTAGTCGATGCATACGCCCGTCAAGGAAGCTGGGAAGTGGTCCGTATGACGCTAGTTTGCAGCGGGGAGCGGGCTTTGCTCGGGGGCAAACCGAATGGAGTGTGGGTTCGCGACCTCTGTCGGAGGCTTGCGCACCATCACCTTCAGTCGATGGTATGTCAGATGCGGGAAGTGGATGAAGTCATCCGCCAGCTGCCCCGGTATTTGGCGTGGAAAGAGCGTTTCTTTTTTGAGCTTGGTGAGGTATGCGATTCAGAGCACATTTCCTTGCAAAGGGTTGCCCGTGCTATGGGAATGGACACAAGGATCGGTCAGCAATGGATGTACCCAGAAAGGCGAGACTATGGGCAGGTGTGTTGGTGGCTTGAGAGAGAATGCAGGCATGTACTGGAAAAAACGAACGTGGAACGGATAACCATTTGGGGTCCTTTAATCTTATGGAAACAGATGCCTACAGGCTGGTTGACTACAAAGGAAGTATACTTGTATACGTGGGAGGACGAGCCAATTCCGAACGAGGATTTTCCAGACTGGACTATCTGCAATCAATGGGAGAAATCGCTTGAGAACGCAGATTTACTCGTCATCGGAGGTGTGGATATTGTGCTCAGTGAACTACCGTTGTACCAGCTGGCCCGTTTGATGAGACAAGCTGTCGTTGTGGATGCTGCTGCTTGTTTTCCTATTCAAGAAGCCCAGGCTTACCTCAAGAGTTACCGAGCTGTCGGCGAAAAGACGAACGTTTGAGAATGATGCTGATTATAATGGGGTATAATGATTGGTAGATTGAGGAAAAGGGCAGGCGTTCATATTATGGAAAAGGTTGCTCAGCGATGTATCGTCTGTGAACTGGAACGCAGCGACGGAATCGCCATCTGTGAGCAGTTTATCTGTCAGAGATGCGAGCAGGAGATGGTAAATACCGACGTACAGGACGAAAAGTACCCGTTCTTTATTCATCAGATGAGGCGAATATGGCTACGAAAAGATGCATGAAGGAAAAAAGGCATCGGAAAAACCCGGTGTCTTTTTTTCGTTGTTCAAAAAGCTTGGTTAAATCACCTTTTTCTCTTGCCAAATCGTGCTAAAATAGTGGGGATAAATTAAGGAATAAGGACGTGAGTAGCGCGTGGTGGAGAAAGATGCTGATTTTAGAGAGCGACAAAAGCATGCGCCTTTGTATGAACAGCTAGAACGGCATGCCAAGCGTCGCCCTCATCCGTTTCATGTGCCAGGGCACAAAATGGGCCATAGCTTTGACAGCCACGCAAAAAGTCGGTTCCAAGAAATATTGGAGCTGGATTTGACAGAGATCAGCGGAACGGATGATTTGCATCAGCCTGCCGGCGTGATTGCAGAAGCTCAAGCCTTGGCCGCTGAAGTCTTTAGCTCAGATGAATCGCGATTTCTCATCGGGGGCAGTACAGTAGGCAATATTGCACTCATCATGACGGTTTGTCGTCCGGGAGACAAAATACTCGTTCAACGGAATTGCCATAAATCTGTTTATCACGGAATCATCATGGCCAGAGCGACACCGGTATTTTTAGTGCCGGCAGTTGATTTGGCGACAGGGGTAGCTGCAGGGGTGCGACGAGAGGATGTGGAGCGGGCGCTTCATGCTCATCCTGACGTCAAGGCCGTATTTTTAACGAACCCCACTTATTATGGAATGGGAATTGATCTGGCAAAAATGGCGTCGACCGTACATCGTTTTGATGTACCGCTCTTGATTGATGAAGCGCATGGCGCACATTTTGGTTTTCATCCCGCATTCCCGCGATCAGCGATGCAATCTGGTGCGGATGCGTCCGTGCAGTCGACGCACAAGATGGCTACAGCCATGACAATGTCTTCGATGCTGCATATCCAAGGAAATCGGATTGACCGCCAGCGGTTGTTTCGCCATCTTGCCATGATCCAGTCATCGAGTCCTTCTTATGTACTCATGGCTTCTCTGGATCTGGCGCGGCGTCATCTGGTGCTGGAGGCTCCCTCAGAATGGGAGCGGCTTTTGCCACTGCTGGACAAGCTGCGTGAGCGTGCGGCGCGTCTGGAATGGTTGGAGTGGCCCGAGCAATCCTCGAACAGTGTGTATGCCACGCTCGATCCATTAAAGCTGTTTTTGCATCTGCGAACCGCACAACTGAGCGGATTTGCTTTACAGGAGCACATGGAGAGACACGGTATTTTTCCCGAGCTGTCCGACGACTCTCATGTGCTTTTGGCTGCCTCGTCAGGAACAACGGCGCGCGATCTGGACGCACTGGCACGACTGCTCGAATCGTTGGCGCCACAAGTACAGCCAGGTGAAGAGCGGGTGTTGTTGCCGGGGGTCGTAGCCTCTCATTACCTTCGTGAGCAGGCGATGCCCATGTATGAGGCTGTTGACCTGCCGCAGGAGTCTATTGCTTTGGATCAGTCACTAGGACGAATTGTAGCAGAAATGGTTGTTCCATATCCCCCGGGTATTCCCGTCTTGGTGCCTGGCGAGCAGATGGATGCAGAGGGGTTGGCGATGCTACAAGAGCTGCGATCAGGACAAATCCGTTTCCACGGTGTGCAGGACGACCGTTTGCAGATGATACAAGTGTTACGATAAAGGGCCTGGTTCAGCAGGTATGGAAGGGGCATGGAAGTGACAACAGGAAAAAAAGGCCGGTTTATTACTGTCGAAGGCGGGGAGGGTGCAGGTAAATCAACCGTTATTGCCCGGTTATATGAAGAATTGCGTTCGCGCGGGATGGATGTTTTGTTGACCCGTGAGCCCGGCGGGATTGATATTGCCGAACAAATCCGCGAAATTATTTTAAATCCGGCTCATACACAAATGGATAAACGAACGGAAGCGCTCCTGTATGCTGCTGCCAGACGTCAGCATCTGGCGGAAAAAGTAATTCCTGCATTAGAGGCGGGAATGCTGGTACTTTGCGATCGGTTTATTGATAGCAGTCTGGCTTATCAGGGGCATGCACGGGGATTGGGTATAGACGCCGTATATGAAATCAATCGCTTTGCGGTAGGTGATTGCATGCCAGAATTGACGTTGTTTTTTGATGTACAGCCAACGACAGGATTGGCGCGTATCGACGCGGCGCGAGGCCGGGAAGTGAATCGGCTCGATCTCGAAGGCATTCGTTTTCATGAACTGGTTCGAGAAGGCTACCAGTTAGCCATGGCCCGCGATCCAGAGCGATTTATCGTGATTGATGCGGAACAGCCAATCGAGCAGGTATATCAATCTGCGTTGACTGCCCTGATAAATAGATTGTAGGGAAGATGTTCATACAGGATTCTGTAAGGTTAGCAGTACCGCATTGATGCGTACATGCTGTATAATATGTATAGGCATTATACTGTACCATGCCTAGATGTTCATCATACAATGAAGCAACCATGTACCCCTATGGGAATGATTACCTGCGGAAAGGGTGATAGCCGATGAAAATGGTAGTTGCGGTCGTCCAAGACAAAGATAGCGGTCGTCTGTCTCAACAGCTTGTGAAGAAAGGGTTTCGGGCTACCAAGCTTGCCAGTACAGGCAGTTTTTTACGCGCTGGCAACACGACTTTTTTGATCGGTACGTCTGACGAAAGCGTGCCGGAAGTAATCGACATCATTGCACATAATTGCAAATCCCGCAAACAAATGGTCACTCCCGTTTCTCCTCTCAGTAATGCCGTGGACTCGTTCATGCCGTACCCACTGGAAGTGCAAGTGGGCGGTGCAGCTGTATTTGTACTAGATGTCGGGGAGTTCCACTCGTTCTAACCTCTCGTGAATAACAGTTCCTTCTCTCTTTTTTCGCTGCTTTCGTATATACTTGATCTCACAGGGACAACACCCTTACGGATCGGGCTACGGAGGTGGCGATTTGAAAATCGGTGATGGATTACGACCGAAACTGGACATGGTAAAAGCTGCGGATGCACGAAGAAATCCTCAGCTCGAAAAGCTGGCTTTTGGAACGATGATTCAAGGCGAAGACGAACGCATGTCCCAGGAGCGGCTTAACCGACTGCTGACTGACATTGATAAGCAGGGGCAGATTCTGGCCCGTTCTCGCTCCGTTCGTGACTTCTATTCCTATAAAAATCTCGTCAAGCAGTTCATGGAAGAGGCCGTTAAATACGGTGTTGCTCTGGACGACAGACGCGGAATGAATCGGCGTGGACGCAGCAGGCTCTACAAGATCGTCAAAGAGGTGGATGCAGAGCTTTTGCGTTTAACAGACGAACTGCTCAGCGATCAGGCACCGATGATTGATCTGTTGGCCCGGATTGGCGAAATTCGCGGCATGCTGATTAATTTGTACTTTTAGTAGGTGTGAAACCATCATGACATGGACCCGTTTTTCCGAGCAGCCACGAGCTTCGGAGCTGCTGTACCATAGCCTGCGCAACGAGCGACTGGCCCACGCTTATTTATTGGCCGGTCCCAAGGGCGCAGGAAAGAAGCAGATGGCCCTGCATCTGGCGAAATCCCTTTTTTGTCAGGAAAGGGAAGCGGACGCCTGCGGGGCCTGTGTTACATGTAGACGCATCGAGGGCGGCAACCACCCCGATGTATTGTTCATTACGCCCGATGGAGCTTCTATTAAAATCGATCAAATACGAGCGCTTCAAAAAGAAATGGCGATGAGGGCTGTAGAGTCTCAGCATAAGGTATACATTATCGAGCACGTCGATAAAATGACCACCCAGGCCGCCAACAGTCTGCTCAAGTTTCTGGAAGAACCGCCGGCAGGTGTACTGGCACTGCTGTTAACCGAACACAGTCACGCGATGCTTCCGACGATTTTATCCCGATGCCAAATTGTACAATTCTCGCCACTTTCTGCAGATTTGATTACGCAAGAACTACGTGCAGAGGGCGTTTTAGCAGGAATGGCGCAGGTTGCTTCCCACATTACAACAAATCTGGAAGAGGCCAAGGCGCTCAGCCAATCAGAATCGTTTGCACAGCTAAGAAATCTAGTGATACAATTGGTGCATGAGTGCAAGCAACGCAATTCGTCTGCGCTCTTTACCATCCATGATTTGTTGCAAAAGAGCGACAAAATAAAGGAGGAACTACCCCTCTTTTTAGATTTGCTCATCCTTTGGCTGCGCGATATCCTGTATGTGCAAGTAGGCAGGCATGCCCATCTCATTAACAGCGACCAACAGGATGTGCTGCAAGGACAAGCACTGGTATGGACAAAAGCTGAGCTCTTGCATGGGATAGATTTGGTCATGGAAACGAAAAATCGGATAGAGCGAAATGCCAACGCACAGTTGGCTCTTGAGCGGTTGGTTCTTCAAATCCAGGAGGGATAACCCTTGTATGAGGTTGTTGGCGTCCGCTTTAAAAAAGCGGGCAAAATATATTATTTCGACCCTGACCGACTGCCGATAGAGAAGGATTGCACCGTAATCGTTGAAACGGCGCGAGGGGTCGAATATGGGAAGGTCGTAATCGGCAAAAAAGAAGTAGCTGATTCCGATGTGGTCTTGCCGCTTAAAAAAGTGATTCGGATGGCAGATGACCGAGATGCAAAGCAGGTAGATGAAAACAAGCAAGCTGCTAAAAATGCATTTGCGGTATGTCAGACGAAGATCAAGGAACACAAGCTCGACATGAAGCTGGTCGATGTGGAGTATACATTTGACCGGAACAAGATCATCTTTTATTTTACGGCTGATGGCAGGGTTGATTTCCGTGAGCTGGTCAAAGACCTGGCTTCCGTATTCCGTACGCGTATCGAGCTTCGCCAAATCGGTGTGCGTGATGAAGCCAAAATGCTAGGCGGCATCGGTCCTTGCGGGCGGTTGCTTTGCTGTTCGACGTTCCTTGGCGATTTTGAGCCTGTTTCGATCAAAATGGCTAAGGATCAAAACCTTTCGTTGAATCCAGCCAAAATCTCTGGTCTTTGCGGCCGGTTGATGTGCTGTTTAAAATACGAGAACGACAACTACGAAAGTACACGTGATGAAATGCCTGACATTGGGAAAATAGTGACCACCCCAATGGGGAATGGACGCGTTGTGTCTATAAATGTACTGGACCAATCCGTTCAAGTAGAGCTTTCGATCGACAAGCGTATCACCGAGTTTGGATTGGATGAGATAGCGATAGGGCTCCCCAGTTTTGAATAAAGCGTGGGGGTAGGGGAGAGGTGAGCTAGTGGACAAACGGGAGATCTTCGTCAAAATGGCGAGCATTGAAGAACGAATTGGCGACCTTTATAAAGAGATAGGTGAGTTGAAAGACGTCATCGTCGTTTTGATGGAGGAAAATGCCCAATTACTCGTTGAAAACCAGCACCTTCGCAACCGACTGGACAGAAAGAAAACAGGGTCCCAGACAAAACAGAAGGGAACTAGCCCTGTGGCGAAGGAAAAAGCCAAAAAGGCAGTGGTCGGAGAAGGTTATGACAATCTGGCTCGTCTGTATGCAGAAGGGTTCCATATCTGCAATGTGCATTTCGGCAGCCTACGTAAAGAAGGGGATTGCCTCTTCTGTCTCTCGTTCCTGAGCGGAGGCCCTCAAAAATAAACGGTGAGTAAGGAAAAAGCGACCTCGGCCACGTGTCAGGTCGCTTTTTCAAACGTTACATAAAAGGAGTAGGAAACAACGGATGGAACCTGTCATCAATGTGCCGCTTTTTGAATCAGAGCGCATCGACGATTTATTGACTCACGAGATGAAAATTATCCAAAGCCATGAAGTATTTTGCTTCTCCATGGATGCGGTCCTGCTAGCGCGTTTTGCTTCTGTGCCAAAACGCGGGCGAATTTTGGATATGTGCACCGGAAATGGGGCAATTCCTTTAATCATGACGACACGTACCCCAGAGGCTCTTTTTGAGGGCATTGAAATCCAGGAACGCCTGTATAGCATGGCGAGCCGCAATGTGACACTGAATGGATTGGAAGAGCGGATTACGATGCACCATGGAGACGTAAAAGATGCCGTTTCGCGGTTTGGTCATGGCAAATTTGACTTGATTACGTGCAATCCACCGTATATGCCTGCGCTGAGTGGAGAAAAGAATATCAGCGAGCACTTTGCGATCGCCAGACATGAAATCAAGCTATCGCTAGAAGATGTGATACGAGTCTCCAGCCAACTGCTGAAAAACGGCGGTAAGCTGGCATTGGTCCACCGGTCGACCCGTCTGATCGAAATTATTTCCTTGATGCGCGAGTACGGCATCGAGCCTAAACGGATGCGACTCGTTTACCCGCGCCGGGAGTCCGAACCGAATATGGTCCTCATTGAGGGGATGAGGGGCGGCAAGCCGGAGCTAAGGATTGGACCGCCGTTGATCGTCTATGAAAATGGAGAGGAATACTGTGAAGAACTGCAAGAAGTCTATTTCGGAAGACGCGATTCCCTCACATAAAAGTCATTTTGTCTACATTCTCTCCTGTACAGACAATAGCCTCTACACCGGGTACACCACTGAGCTTTTGCGACGAATCCGCGAGCATAACGAAGGCAAGGGAGCGAAGTATACCCGAGGACGAGGTCCTGTGCAATTGGTGTATTGGGAAGAGGGGCCAGATCGTTCATGGGCACTGAAACGGGAAGACGGGATCAAACGGCTGACTCGCTCTAAAAAGGAACAATTGATTGAGACCATGTATGAATACACGGATGGGGCTTGCCACAGGAGAGTATCTGAGGAACGTGTATGGTTAGAAAGGAGGGATTCACTATGAATGTCCAACGTAGCTTTGCGACAGAAGATACCGGTGTTCTCTATCTGGTGGCAACACCTATAGGCAATTTGGACGATATAACGGTTCGGTGTTTGGAGACGTTGCGTGCTGTAGACGTTATTGCCTGTGAAGATACCAGACAGACACGAAAGCTATTGAATCATTTTCACATTGAAAAACGAACGGTAAGCTACCACGAGCATAATAAGGAAGCAAGTGGAAGTGGCCTATTGCAGTGGCTTGCGGAGGGCAAAAAAATCGCCTTGGTAAGTGATGCGGGCTTGCCTGCCATATCAGACCCTGGAGCTGAGCTGGTTCGAGATGCGACAGAGGCGGGCTATCCGGTGATCCCCGTTCCGGGAGCGAATGCAGCACTAACTGCGCTGATTGCTTCGGGGCTGCCGACAGAACGCTTTGTATTTTGCGGTTTTATAGGGCGCGAAAACAAGGAGCGTCGGGAAGAGCTGGATCGGCTCAAGCGCTATCCGGAGACGCTGATTTTTTATGAAGCACCACACCGCATCGAAAAGACGCTGGCAGCGATTCGGGAAGCATGGGGAAATCGTCGTGCTGTTTTGGCGAGGGAGCTGACGAAGCGTTATGAGGAGTTTGTTCGTGGAACACTGGATGAGCTGATAGCGTGGCTGCAAGAGGGCGAAACTCGTGGAGAATTTTGTCTGATTGTAGAAGGCTACACTGGTCCTGTGGAAAATGCGGAGGAAGTGTCCTGGTGGAGTGAGCTTGACATAGTCCGGCATGTCGATCACTACTGTACCGAAGGACTTAGTAAAAAGGAAGCAATCAAGCGGGCAGCCGATGATCGTCGTGTATCAAAGCGGGACGTATATAATGAATATCACCGTGATTCGGAAGATGAGTAGGGCTGGCCAAAGGGTCAGCTTTTTTTTGCAACAAAAAAGCCTCCACAGGGCTTGTCTCCCTCCAAAGGCTTATTATATGTAAGGCAAAAATGAAATTAGCGTTTTACTACTGGCATTTCTGTCAGACAGTCTTGGCAAACGATTTTACCTTTAAAATGAGATACTCTGTCAGCATTTCCACAGAAGATGCATGCCGGCTCGTACTTTTTCAAGATGATGCGTTCGCCATCTACATAGATTTCCAAGGCGTCCTTCTCAGCAATACCCAGTGTGCGACGCAATTCGATTGGAATAACTACACGGCCCAACTCGTCCACTTTACGAACAATACCTGTTGATTTCATCATAACGATTTCTCCTCCTAATATCTGGATATGTCGATCCTATTGGTACGCCTATATTTTAATCGTCAATATTCGACATTTTCTGTTGGAATCATCATACCAGCGATTCCCAAAGGTGTCAATATGATTTTGACAATTCTTTGAAAAGAAAAATGTTTTTTGAAAATGAAAAGACTGATATATCAACGTTTTCGCATGTGGGTGTTACAATCCGGAAAATTTTATGGATAAAATTAACTGGAAGTAAACTGTATGGAATAAGTCGTACTATGTCGAAAAATATCAAGCGCATTCGACAAATAAACCTTTTATTCTCGATTCATCCTTTTTCTGCAATATATATTCGACACGGATCTAATTCTCATGCCCGTATGGATACGTCAAGCAGGAGGTTTACAAAACATGTCGGTCGTGTACAATAGAGGATAAATGCAGCAAATCAAAGCAAACGACCATGATGGGAAGAGTAAGCGGACACTCCTTATTTCAGAGAGCCGGGGTAGCTGAAAACCGGCATAAGCGAGCAAGCTGAACATGGACCCTGAGTCTTGTAGATGAACAATCGACGGTTCTGACCGTTCGTAAGTAGTCTACGGCGTATGCCCACGTTACGGGTGGAGTCAATCCTTGACTCACCAAGTTCATTTTCCGTGAGGGAATGGAGCTTTTGGGTGGTACCGCGAGTTAGAGCTCGCCCCAATTTTTTGGGGTGGGCTTTTTTTATTTTAAACGTAAACAGGAGGAGTTTAGTTGCAATGAAACCAACATATTACATTACTACGCCCATTTATTATCCAAGCAACAAGCTGCACATCGGCAACGCCTACACGACAATTGCGTGCGATGCGATGGCCAGGTTCAAACGTCTGCAGGGCTATGACGTCTACTACCTCACCGGTACAGATGAGCACGGCCAAAAACTCCAGGAGCGCGCAGCCGAGGATGGCAAACAGCCGTTGGAATTTATTGATCCTGTAGTCGATTGGATTAAGGATTTATGGGAAAAACTGGACATCTCTTACGACGATTTTATTCGTACGACAGAACCTCGCCACAAAGAAGTGGTACAAAAGGTATTCCAACGCCTACTCGACCAGGGCGATATTTATTTGGGCGAGTACGAAGGATATTACTGTGTGCCGGACGAGGCGTTCTGGACCGAGACACAATGTAAGACAGACAAAGGCTACATCTGTCCTGACTGCGGTCGCGAAGTGAAAAAAGTGAAGGAGAAAAACTACTTCTTCCGCATGTCCAACTATCAGGACAGACTGCTTCAGCATATCGAAGCCAATCCGGAATTTATCCAGCCAGAAAGCCGCCGCAACGAAATGATCAACAACTTCCTGAAACCGGGACTTCAGGACCTGTCTGTTTCCCGCAGCACCTTTGATTGGGGAATCAAGGTACCAAGCGATCCTGAGCATGTCATTTATGTATGGATTGATGCGTTGACCAACTACATTTCAGCCCTCGGCTACTTGTCTGATGACGACAGCAAATACCGCCGATTCTGGCCGGCGAATGTACATATGGTTGGAAAGGACATTTTGCGCTTCCATACGATCTATTGGCCGATCCTCTTGATGGCGCTCGATGTTCCCCTGCCGAAACAAATTTTTGGTCACGGCTGGCTTTTGATGCCGGATGGAAAAATGTCCAAATCCAAAGGAAATGTTATTGATCCGAAGCTGTTGATTGATCGTTATGGCTCTGATGGTGTTCGTTACTTCCTGCTGCGCGAAATCAACTTTGGTCAAGATGGCATCTTTACTCCAGAATCATTTGTCCAGCGTCTCAACTATGACCTGGCAAATGACATCGGTAACCTCTTGAGCCGCACAGCAACCATGATTGAGAAATATTTCGATGGCGTCGTTCCTGCTGCCCAAGACACAGGAGAGCCGGACGATAGCTTGATCAGCCTCGCTGTGAAAACCAAAGCACTGGTTGAGGAGCATATGGAAGAAATGCGCTTCAGCAATGCTTTGGCTCACATCTGGGAGCTGGTGGGACGCACCAACAAATACATTGATGAAACAATGCCATGGAACCTGGCAAAATCCGAAGAAACCAAAGGACGTCTGGCAACCGTTATGTACAACCTGGCGGAAAGCATCCGGATCAGCTCGGTGCTCATTCAGCCGTTTATGACTAAAGCACCTGCGAAAATTTGGGACCAATTGGGTATTTTGGGCAATGCAAACGCAACAAGCTGGGAATCCGCTGGCGTGTGGGGCGGACTGCCTGCTGGCAGCACCGTCAGCCGCAAAGAGCTGTTGTTCCCGCGTCTGGACGTTCAAGCCGAGCTGGCCTTCATCGACGATTCGACAGCAGAAGCACGCCGTCAGGCAGAAGAAAACAAGAAAAAACAAGACGCATTGAAAGGGGAACCGTCTGTGAGTGAAACAACTGCAGGCCAACCAGAAGCGACACCATCCGAAAAACCAGCAGATGCAAAAGACGAGATCGGAATCGACGATTTTGGCAAAGTAGAGCTGCGTGTAGCCCAAGTTGTCGAGTGTGCGAAACACCCGAATGCCGATAAGCTGCTGATCCTCCAATTGGATCTCGGCTACGAGAAGCGTCAGGTTGTCTCTGGTATTGCCAAGTACTACACTCCGGAAGAGATGGTTGGCAAAAAGGTCATCCTTGTAGCCAATTTAAAGCCGGTTAAACTACGTGGAGAAATGTCCCAAGGTATGATCCTGGCTGCTTCTGCAGGCGATCAACTGACATTGGCAACGGTAGATCCAAGCATGCCAAACGGAGCGATCGTAAAGTAACAAGGGGAAGGAAAGGAAGGACCTAACTGTGTTATTTGAAACGCACGCGCACCTGAATGCAAAGGAATTTGACGAGGATCGGGAAGAAGTCATCGCCCGGGCGCAAGAAAACGGTGTCAGCACGATTGTAAACATCGGTTTTAACGCGGAGACAATTCCTACCTGCATGGAGCTGGCAGAAACCTATGACTTTATTTATGCGGTAATCGGCTGGCATCCGCAAGACGCCAAGGACATGACAGATGAGCATCTGGAATGGATCGAGGAGCTCAGCCGCCATCCGAAAGTGGTGGGATTGGGTGAAATGGGTCTCGATTACTATTGGGATACATCGCCGAAAGATGTCCAGGCAAAGGTGTTTCGTAAGCAAATCCGCCTAGCCCGCAAGCTAGACATGCCGATCATCATTCACAACCGGGATGCTCATCAGGACGTTTTGACTATCCTCAAAGAAGAAAAGGCAGCCGAAGTGGGCGGTATCATGCACTGCTTCTCTGGCAGCTGGGAAACAGCCAAGATCGCACTCGATATGAACTTTTACATATCGTTCGGCGGACCGCTCACTTTCAAAAATGCCAAGCAGCCTAAAGAAGTAGCGGCGAACGTACCACTCGACAAGCTTTTAATAGAGACGGATTGCCCGTATCTCACGCCTCATCCGTTCCGCGGCAAGCGAAATGAGAGCGGCTATGTCCGATACGTCTGTGAGGAGATGGCGAACATTCGTGGCCTGTCCTACGAGGAAATGGCACAAATTACCTACGAAAACGCAAAGCGGTTGTTTCGACTAAGTAAATAAGTTAAAGCGGGAAATCACGGCTTTCGTGGATTTTCCGCTTTTTTGTCGTTGTTCTACTCCCTTTTATCGACGCATACCATGAACAATGTGTCGAACGATTATTGTCCATCCGACACGCGGCCTCGACAGGAATCTGCTACCATTCGTCACTTGGTTTCTGCTAGTCTGATACCATTATCGCTTCGGCCAAAGGTAGGGGAATTTGACAAAGCCGGGAAGATAACATACAATCAAATCCGACCTTATTTAGTACCGGCCACTTCCAGAATATTAGTGCAATTACATCGACCCTTACCTGGCTAGACAGGAAAAGCCACGTGCTTTTCTAGGAAAAGGAGTGTGGGAAATGGAGTTACGCGCGATATGGGAAAGGTATAAGAATCGGGGGCTTGTCATTTTCGGCAGCCTTGCTCTTGTGCTGGTTCCCATGATTGGCTATTTCTCTGCCCAGGCTACCCAGCCAAAACAGGTCACTTTTTCGTTGGACGGAGAAACTAAGACGGTAGCTACCAAAGCTAGCACCGTCGAGCAGTTCTTGACCGAGCGAAGCATTACGGTAACGGAAAAGGATTCCCTTCAACCGACACCTCAGACGAAGCTATCAGATGGAGCAACTATTCTCTTACATACAGCCTGGTCTATACCAGTCCAGGTTGACGGGCAGACAAAAACGATACAAACACTTAGTCGTGATGTAGCTGGCGCGTTGAAGGACGGCGGCATTACACTTGGTGAAAAGGACCGGGTAGAACCGGCCTTGACCGCATCACTTACCAAAGATTCAGCGATCAACGTCAAACGCGTTGTGGAGAAGACAGTCGATGTGGAAGAAACAGTCACTTATCAGGAAATACGCAAGAACGATCCCTCTTTAGCAAAGGGCAAGTCCCGTGTATTACAAAACGGGCAAGAAGGTAAGGCAATTGCACACTACAAGCTGGTCATGGAAGATGGCAAGGAGGTCTCCCGTGAACTAGTGACAAGAGATGTACTCGCACCCAAGAAGGATCATGTGATCGCAGTCGGTACTGCAGCACCGTCACTTGAGACGGATGACAAATCACAACGGGTCATGGTCGCTTCAGCAGGTATGGTCTCTCGTGGTGGAAAAGTGTTTCGGCCAAAAAAAGTACTGAACGGGGTAACCCTGACTGCTTATTCTCCCGCAGGGGGAGGCAAACATCCTAGCTCGCCAGGCTATGGTCGTACGGCGACAGGGGTAAAAGCAAAAGCTGGTCATACGATCGCTGTAGATCCACGTGTCATCCCATACGGATGGTGGGTGTATATTGATGGAGTAGGGTATCGCCGAGCAGAGGATACGGGTGGCGCTATGCGCGGTGGCAAAATTGACGTATTTGTTGGCACAGAGTCGGAAGCGGTCCAGTTTGGCCGCAAGCGCAACAAAACCGTCTATATAATAGGTCCGCATAAGCCGTAGGACAGGAGCGATTTGCTCCTGTTTTTACGTTTGTACATTCGGATTAGTAAATTTGCGATAAGCCATTTTTTCTTATCGTAAAGTCGTGATAAGCTGTTTACTAGTAAGACGGTCCCGGCGCCCAAACGTTTCATGTTTTTTGATGCTTTGGGCTTTGTTTTTTTGGAACAATAATACCATAGGGAATTTGTACGAAAGTGGGAGCACATGATGAAGATCAAAGAAGTCATCGTGGTAGAGGGTAGAGACGATACCGCTGCGATTAAAAGGGCGGTCAACGCTGATACGATTGAGACGGGCGGCTCTGCCATTCATACAAGAACTATTGAGAAAATCAGACTGGCGCAGCAAAAACGCGGCGTCATCATTTTTACCGACCCTGATTATCAAGGGGAGCGCATTCGCAAGATAATCAGCCGTTCTGTGCCGGGTTGCAAGCATGCATTCATCACACAGGAGGACGGAACCAAGAAAGGCGATATCGGAGTGGAGAACGCCTCTAATGAGGTGATTATTCGCGCGCTTTCAGAAGTACGCACGGAGATGGCAGAATCGGCAGGTGAAATTACCGCTGATGATATGCTCAAACATAATCTGACGTCAGGACCGGATTCCAAGGAACGGCGTATCAAGCTGGGAGAGGCACTCGGCATTGGATATGCCAATGCCAAGCAAATGCCGCAACGACTCAATGCATTCCAGATCAATCGGGACGAATTTGAAGCGGCTATGAAAGCCATTAATAAAGAGAGGGAGTAAGCCATGACCCAAATAACGGGCAAGGATATCGCTACACCTACGCGCACGAAGGAAGTCCTGGAGAAGCATGGCTTCGCTTTTAAAAAGAGTCTGGGACAAAACTTTCTAATCGACACCAATATTTTGCATAATATTGTTTCTGCTGCTGACCTGACCAAAGACAAAGGGGTTATTGAAATCGGTCCAGGTATTGGGGCGCTGACAGAACAGTTAGGTCGGGTAGCTGGAAAAGTAATGGCTATTGAGATTGATCAACGGCTTCTGCCCATTTTGGAGGACACACTGTCACCCTATGAAAACATTGAAGTCGTGCACGGGGACGTGCTGGAGCTTGACCTGAAAGCATTGATAGAGGAAAAGCTGGCGGGCCTGAACAAGCTGAGCGTGGTAGCCAACTTGCCATACTACGTAACTACGCCGATCCTGATGAAGCTGTTGGAAGAGCGGCTTCCTCTGGAAAACATCGTCGTTATGATCCAAAAAGAAGTGGCTGAGCGCATTGCGGCCAAACCAGGTACGAAAGATTACGGCTCTCTATCTGTGGCGGCTCAATTCTATGCGGAAACAGAAGTAGCCATGATTGTCCCTGCCAGTGTGTTTATTCCTCGTCCAAATGTAGATTCGGCTGTGATTCGTCTAAAGGTGAGGGAGCGTCCTCCTGTCGAGGTGGATGACCAGGACGTCTTCTTTCGTGTTGTCCGTAGTTCGTTTGCCCAGCGACGCAAAACTTTGTTAAACAACCTGATGAACGGTCTGTTTCTAAAAACACAAAAGGATGAAGTAATACAGATGCTCGCTGACATCGGGATCGACCCGACTCGTCGTGGGGAAACACTCAGTATTGAAGAATTTTCTCGCCTGGCCAACGAGAGCTTGCGACGCGGATTGATCGGGCAATAGTCGAAATCACTCCTCATTTTTGGGCTAATTACGCCAAAAGAGGGGTTTTTTTGTGTTTTCAGCATTTGGTGACAAGTGTACTGACAAATATCTACGTATTTCATGAAAAAAAGCCCGTTGACAAAATATCCACCGGGTTGCTATAATTTTTTATTTCTTTGACAAAATAAACATGTGCTGTTATAATAGATTTAAGCGAGGTGGATGGAACAATGGCAAGAAACGCGTTACTTGACATTAAACGCAGTTTAGACGGACACATTGGTGAGCGCATCCTGCTTAAGGCTAATGGTGGTCGCCGCAAAACCGTCGAACGAAGTGGCATCCTCGAGGAAACATACCCATCTGTATTTGTGGTAAAGCTTGATGATGATCAACTCTTTGAGCGGGTCTCTTACAGCTATGCTGACATCTTGACGGAAACAGTAGAATTGACGGTGTGCCGTGAAAATGAGCACATCCGCATCACATTTGTACAACAGTAGAGCCCTTTGGGTTCTACTGTTTTATTTTTACGATAAAAAAAGCCGCCTTTGGAGAACACTAACCGTGTCGACGAGAAGGGAGGATGTTATGGGGCGTAGACGAGGGAGCATGATGTCTGAGGAGTTCAAGATGGAGCTTGCCAAGGAGCTTGGGTTTTACGATACTGTGAAAGCCGAGGGCTGGGGTGCCATCACGACGCGTGACGCTGGGAACCTGGTAAAACGCGCTATTCAGATTGCCGAGGAAGCGTTAGCCGCAAAACAGTCATAACTGTTTTTCACTAGCAGTCACATCCACTGTCATGTAAAACGTCAAAACGTTTTTCATATACCACATAAACTCGTTGACAAGGCCGGGTAATCCCCGGCTTTTTTGGCGCTTTTTAGTTGATCAAGTGGCATGGAAGAGAATGCCTATGCTACAATAGGGAACTAGGAAATTGAGAAAGTGGGCAGAGGTGAACAACGTGCGTATCTCGGTCAAAGCTCCGGCCAAAATCAACCTGACTCTTGACGTACTTGCCAAACGGCCGGACGGTTATCACGAAGTGGAAATGGTGATGACTACTGTAGACTTGGCTGATCGTGTAGACTTGTCTCTGCGCGAAGATGGTGAGATTACGCTGGACTGCTCTGCCAGCTTCGTACCAGATGATATTCGTAACCATGCGTATAAAGCGGCAGTGCTTATGAAAGAACGCTATCGGGTGCGCCAGGGCGTACATATGTATATCGACAAGCAAATCCCCGTTGCAGCCGGTTTGGCAGGCGGAAGCAGTGATGCAGCGGCCACATTGCGCGGACTCAATCAATTATGGAATCTCGGTCTGACGATAGAAGAGCTGGCAGTACTGGGGGCAGAGATCGGCTCTGATGTTCCATTTTGTGTTTATGGAGGAACAGCTTTAGCCAGGGGACGTGGAGAACAAATAACCCATCTCGGGACGCCAGCACCGTGCTGGGTCATTCTCGCGAAACCGCCGGTGGGCGTGTCGACCGCAGACGTATACGGCAACTTGCGTGTACAGGAAATCGCCAATCATCCACCAACGGAGCAAATGCTGCGGGCGATCTCGGAACAGAATTTCTCCTTGATGTGCCATTCGCTTGGAAATGTGTTGGAAAATGTAACGTTATCGCTGCATCCGCAGGTACGGCAAATCAAGGAGCTCATGGTGGCGTCAGGAGCAGATGGTGTTCTGATGTCTGGCAGTGGACCTACTGTATTTGCCCTAGTGCAAAAGGAAGCGAAGGTGCATCGAATCTATAATGCTTTGCGTGGTTTCGTGAAGGATGTGTACGTTGTCCGAATGTTAGGCGCCGGGGAAGGGGAAGTGCTTGCATGAACCCGTATGGAAATGATACATTAGCACCATAATATTCGGTTTTGGAGGAAGAGCCATGAAGAAATTGCGCAGAAGTGCACGTCTGGTCGACATGACGCAGCACTTGCTTGCTCATCCCCACACGCTGACTCCTCTTACTTTGTTTGCCGATCAATACGGGGCGGCGAAATCATCCATTAGTGAGGACTTGTCTATCATCAAGGAAGCGTTTGAGGTCCAAGGTGTGGGCTTGTTGAAAACGGTGGCGGGAGCGGCCGGCGGAGTGAAGTTTATTCCTCAGGTCAAAACGGACGAGGCCCTTCAGTTTATTCGTGATCTGATTGTTCATCTGGCCAATCCGGAGCGACTCTTGCCAGGTGGGTACCTGTACATGTCGGACATTCTCGGAAATCCGTCTACCATGTCTCAGATCGGCAAGCTGTTTGCGACGGCTTATGCCGACAAAAATGTGGATGTTGTCATGACAGTGGAAACCAAAGGGATTCCTCTTGCTTATGCCACAGCCATGTTTCTTAATGTGCCAGTGGTGATTGTGCGCCGTGACAACAAGGTGACGGAAGGTTCAGTTGTAAGTATTAATTATGTATCAGGTTCCAGTAAGCGGATTCAAACCATGTCACTTGCCAGGCGTGCATTGGCCGAGCAGTCTCGCGTCCTGATTGTGGATGACTTTATGAAAGCAGGCGGTACGCTCCGGGGCATGATCGATCTTTTGCAGGAATTCCGTGCTACTGTAGTTGGGTGCGGGGTGCTGGTTGAAACAACGGCTGACGTCTCCGAGCGTTTGGTCGATGAATACGTATCTCTTGCCAAACTGCAAGATGTTGACATCAAGGGCAAACAGATAGAAATTGAGCTAGGCAGTTTTTTTGAAAATAGAGGGGAGTAGATGAATGATGGCAATCTCTTTTGTTTCAACTGACAAGGCTCCGGCAGCAATTGGACCATACAGCCAGGCAGCTAAGGTAGGTCCATTTCTGTTTGCATCAGGCCAAATTCCGCTGCGTGCTGATGGTACACTGGTAGAAGGCGACATCGTAGAACAGGCTCATCAGGTTTTTGCCAACATTCAAGCGGTCTTGGCAGAAGTAGGCGGCAGCTTGTCCAGTGTAGTCAAGGCAACTGTGTTTATCAAAGACATGAATGATTTTGGTCAGCTAAACGAAGTGTACGGCCAGTATTTCGGCGATCATAAACCAGCCCGTTCTACTGTAGAAGTAGCGCGGCTGCCACGTGATGTAAAAGTGGAAATTGAAGTAGTTGCTTATCTGGAAGCATAAAAAAGGATCTTGTACGAAGAGAACAGCCTGATGCGGCATTCGCATTAGGCTGTTTTTTGTTCGCATTGATGACACTAGTCTAAAATTTATCTTGTTAATATACACAATGATATGAATAAATTTATATATTTTATAAAATTTTGCATAAGATTAGCAGGAATATTTACCCAGAGGGTGGAAATACTCCTAAACGCGTTTCATAGATAAAGGGAGTGAACTAGATGGAAGTTACAGACGTAAGACTTCGCCGAGTGAATACGGATGGTAGGATGAAAGCGATTGCATCCATTACGATCGACCATGAATTCGTGGTTCATGATATCCGTGTCATTGACGGGAACAATGGCATGTTTGTAGCCATGCCAAGCAAGCGTACACCAGATGGAGAATTCCGCGATATCGCCCATCCGATTTCCTCGACTACTCGGGAAAAAATCCAGGCTGCTGTATTGAATGAGTACGAACGCGTGGGACAAGAGGAAGAAAGCACCATTGAAGCTGGTGCATAAACGCAAACAAAGCACCCTGTCAATTAAGGCAGGGTGCTTCGGTGTCCGGTTATGCGTAGCATGCCTTTAGATCATGTAAGATTTTTTCTTGATCCATTCCTTCACCGATAAAGACAGCTACCATTTTGGGACCGAAATTCTCAAAAGGGAACAGATGAACCTGATTATCCGTATGTTGAAAGGAGATCAGCTCCTGTTTTCCATGAAAGAGAACATAGCCTTTGGCACGATAGACAGTCTTAGGTAATGCATAAAGGAAGTTTTCAAACTTTTCTGGATGAACCGGTCCCGTAAATTGGTAGGAAAAGCTATCAATGCTGTTGTAAAGGGAAGGCTGGCTTGTCCTAAGTCCAAGCGATTGCTTGAGCTTATCCAGAGGGGACAGACGACCGATTGTTTTTTGCACGGGTACGGTCTTCGCCGATCCTATTTCCCGTGTATGCTGCTTGGCAATTCGTTCGACCGCCAAAAGACTGCCGAGGTCCATGTCGCCTTGAATGGTTGAATGAATCGGAGCACTAGGATTATATTCCCTTACTTTCTGTTCGACTTTCTGGAGCACATCTGCAGCCGTGAGGTCGATTTTATTTAATAGGATCAAGTCGGCGTATTTGACTTGGTTGCGTATCGTTTTGACCAAAGAGCTTGTAGATGAAAAACGGGAGTTGAGATCCAAGAAGCGGGAGGCATCAACAACACTTACGATTCCACGCAAATCGAGTTGATCGTACAATTCCGGGTGGGTCAGGGCATCGACCACGTCAATCGGGTCAGCGACACCAGTCGTCTCAATGAGAATGCGATCCGGATTGATTGAGTGGAGGATATCTTTTAATCCTTCCGTTAATTCCCCCTGGATAGAGCAGCAGATGCAGCCGTCCAATAATTTCTTTACCGGAAAGCCAAATCCTTGTAATTGTTCTCCGTCAATATCCTCCTCACCCATTTCGTTCATCAAGACAACTACCTTGTCATCTTGCTTCTGTAAATGAGTAAGCAGCTTTTGCAAAAGAGTGGTTTTACCGCTTCCCAAGTATCCAGTCAGTAAGTATATGTGAGCACTCATCTATTCCTGCCTCCTTATAAAACCCCTTTCGCCCATCAATATATCATACTTTTATCAGAAAATTAAATGTTGTCAGTAGTATGACAAACTTTCAGGCAATATCAGGGAAACAGTGAGAATCCTGCATCCAGTGTCTTGAAATCCACATATGATTAAGATATAGTCATTGTGGAACTTCTACGATGGAGGGTTGACATGTCTAAGATCCATGCCGTGGTTCTGGCCGCTGGTCAGGGTACCCGGATGAAATCGAAGCTGTACAAGGTCCTGCACCCTGTGTGCGGAAAGCCAATGGTCCAGCATGTAGTGGATACGCTGGCTGATATGCAGGTTGAGGATATCGTTGTCGTCGTAGGTCATGGTGCTGACACAGTCCGCGCCAAACTAGGCGAAGGTGTCACTTATGCACTGCAAGAAGAACAGTTGGGAACGGCACATGCCGTTTCGCAGGCAGCGCCGTTTTTACAAGATAAAGAAGGCATTACGTTTCTTTTGTACGGAGACGTCCCTCTCTTGTCTGCTCAGACGTTGTCCGCCTTGCTGACCTATCACAATGAACAGCAAGCGGCTGCAACGGTTCTGACAGCCGTGCTTCCTGATCCTACCGGTTATGGTCGCATCGTGCGCAATGAGTCGGGCGAAGTATTGCGAATCGTGGAACACAAGGACGCTTCCGATGAGGAAAGGGCGATCCAAGAGATTAATACGGGAATATATTGTTATGACAACCGAAAAATGTGGAAAGCCTTGGCGGAAGTGAAAAATGACAACGTCCAAGGTGAATACTACGTAACAGACTGTATCGGTATTTTACGGGATGCCGGTGAAAAAGTAGCAGCTTTCAAAGCAGTCGACCCGGATGAAACGATGGGCGTCAACGATCGCGTACAATTATCCGAAGCTGAAAGCTACATGCGCAGACGTATTGCGGTCACGCATATGCGCAATGGTGTGACGATTATTGATCCGTCCTCAACGTATATCGAGGCGGATGTAACGATTGGGGCAGATACCGTTATTCAACCAGGTACCCACCTGCGCGGGCGGACAACCATCGGATCAGATTGTGTCATCGGTCCACAAGCCGATTTGACGAATGTAGAGGTAGCTGATGGGGTTTCCATTACGTATGCTGTTCTGGTAGATGCGAGTGTCGATGCTGAATCTACGGTTGGACCGTACGCATACGTTCGTCCTGGAACGCAAATCGGACGAAAAGCTAAGGTCGGCGATTTCGTTGAATTGAAAAATGCGAAAATTGGTGACGGCACAAAGGTCCCTCATCTTAGCTATGTGGGTGACGCAGAGATTGGTGATGGCGTCAATATTGGCTGTGGAACCATTACAGTCAATTACGATGGCGCGGTCAAGCATAAAACGATCGTGCAGGATGGAGCGTTCATTGGTTGCAACACCAATTTAGTGGCTCCGGTAACGGTTGGACAAAATGCGTATGTGGCTGCAGGCTCCACCATTAATCAGGATGTGCCAGATAATGCGCTTGCGATCGCTCGTGAGCGTCAGGTCAATAAATTAGATTACGCTAGCAAAATGCCTCGCAAGGGCAAAAAGCAATCATAACGGGAGGTTCTTGAGAAGATCATGGCTAATTACCGCGACCCAAAACTGAAGGTATTTACGTGCAACGCAAACCCAGAACTGGCAAAAGAAATCGCTGAACACATTGGTGTACCGCTCGGAAACGCACAAGCAGTGCGCTTTAGTGATGGCGAATGCCAAATCAAATTGAATGAAAGCGTTCGCGGTTGTGACGTATTTGTTATTCAGCCAACGTCTGCTCCCGTTAATGAACACCTGATGGAGCTTTTGGTAATGGTCGATGCACTCAAGCGCGCTTCGGCAAAAAGCATCAACGTGGTTATTCCTTACTACGGTTATGCTCGCCAAGATCGTAAAGCTCGCGCTCGCGATCCGATCACTGCCAAGCTGGTTGCTAATCTGATCGAAACAGCAGGTGCTCAACGTGTAATCACAATGGACCTGCATGCTACACAGATCCAAGGATTCTTTGACATCCCTGTAGATCATCTGCTGGGTGTGCCGATTTTGGCAAAACACTTCTCCGAAAAAGGCCTGAAAGACATCGTTGTCGTATCGCCTGACCATGGCGGTGTTACTCGCGCTCGTAAACTGGCAGAACGTTTGGAAGCGCCAATCGCCATCATCGACAAGCGTCGCCCTGAGCCAAACGTAGCAGAAGTCATGAACATTGTCGGCAACATCGAAGGTAGAACCGCAATCATCATTGATGATATCATTGACACCGCTGGAACCATCACATTGGCTGCTAATGCCTTGGTGGAAGCGGGTGCCCGTGATGTATACGCATGCTGCACGCATCCAGTTCTGTCTGGACCAGCTATCGAGCGCATCGCCAACTCCAAGATTCATGAGTTGATCGTAACCAACTCGATCCCACTGACAGATGAACAAATCATTGATAAGATTACCGTTCTTTCCGTAGCGCCGATCATTGGCGAAGCGATCATTCGTGTACACGAAGAGCTATCCGTAAGCAAGCTGTTTGATTAATGAAGACATCCCCTTTCAGGGGATTGAAATAAACCTCCGATGGACAAGCTAGTGAGGAAACTTTTACTAGCGGCCAAAGGAGGTTTTTTTGTGGAAGCGATACAAGCGAGCATTCGCCGCAAAGGAGAAATAGCGACAACGAATAAAGAACTGCGCCGTCAAGGATGGGTTCCGGCAATCGTCTACGGTTCCGAGGTGACCAATATGCCAATCCAGGTAAAAGTAATGGAACTGGATCAGGCACTGCGCCATCAAACGATCAACATGCCGTTTAAACTGGTCATTAACGGAAATGAGCATACAGTCATGATCTACGATCTGCAGCGCCATCCTGTGACGACTAACATTTTGCATGCCGACTTCAAACAGATCAACATGAACGAAAAAGTCCACACGAGCGTACCGGTGTTGATGACCGGCGATCCGGAACTGGGGGTAGCCACCTTAATCCGTCATAATGTGGAGGTTAAGTGCCTGCCAGGCAACATTCCCGAGTCGTTTACGGTCGATGTCGATGGATTTAACATCGGGGACGTAGTGCTGGTAAAAGATCTGGAGATTCCAGCAGGTATTGAGGTTGGGGTAGACGAGATGGAAGTGCTGATCAGCGTATTGCCAGTCAAAGCCAAATCTGAGGAATCCATAGAGGCGCAACATGATGCTGCTGAGGTAGCGGAAAAGGCAGCAGAAGCAACAGAGCAAGCGAAAAGAGTATAGCGGTTGGAAAAGAGCTCAGATGGACGAATCTGAGCCTTTTTTGTCGTTCTAATGGACATGCATCCATGCAAAAAAGAACCGATTTCATACCTTGAATATATGCAAATAGAGAGGGTGAAATTGAGTCGGGTATGGACAATTTTCTTTGGGTTGCATTGGGTGCAGGCATCACACTGATTGTAGGGGCGCTAGTTTGGCTCTACGTGCGGTATTGGGTGAGGACACTCGGGCAGTATATAGCTGAGGACGAAAGACCAGACGGGCCATATCGTGTACTACGTAAGGTGCAAACTCCTTTTCAGAAAGTCGCTTTGGTCGAGCACGATGACCAGATGTTAGTCTACGCAAATGGTTATGTCATGTTTGGTACTACCGAGGATGAGGACATGTACGGAGAAGCCCTGATTCATGTTCCGTTGTCCCTGGCAAAGAAGCGAGATCGCGTCCTGCTCGTTGGTGCGGGTGGCGGAATTACGACAAGGGAAGTACTGCTGTATCCAGATGTCGGGGAGATCACGGTTGTCGACATTGATCCCGTGATGATGGAGTTCGGCAAGACCTTAGAGGAACTGGTCAAGTTTAATCAAGGCTCGCTGAACCATCCCAAGGTACGTACAGTAGTGGAAGATGGCAGGGCATTCCTTGAGCAAAACGAGGAGAAGTGGGATGTTATTATTTTGGACCTTCCCGAACCGACGTTGGATAGCATCGCACTCAGTCGTCTTTACAGCTGGGAATTTTACAGGCTCTTGATGGATCGTCTGAATCCTGGTGGAATTGTCGGCATTGCCTGCTCGGTAGTATCCTACATGCCCGAATACTACTGGACTATTCAAGCAACGCTCAAGTCAGCCGGTTTTCATGTATTGCCGTATCACTTTGACGTTCTTGTGGAGCACGAAGAGGACTGGGGGTACGTTGTGGCATCGACCAGACCCATTACATCTGGAGAAGTGCGTATTTCCGTTCCAAACCGTTACCTGACCCCTTCGAGGCTGAAAGATATGTTCCATATCCGTTATGGATACTCGAAATATTGGGAAGAGGATGAAATCCAAACAGACAGAAACCGGGTGCTAGCATTACTCGAGGATGAATCAGATTAGGTACGTCTTATTTGGCTCCACTTTAGGTGGGGCTTTTCCTTTTGTTCATGATGGCATTCTAGTACAATGAGGGGAGATTAGGAGGGGTCAGCGTGAAAGTAATCATCGGATTAGGCAACCCGGGCAAAAAATATGAAGATACAAGACATAATGCTGGATTTATGGCCATAGATAAGATTAGCGAGAAATGGGGAATCCCTGTTGCGCAGAACAAATTCCGAGCGCTTGTAGGCGAAGGCAGGCTGGAAGGGGAAAAGGTTCTTCTGGTAAAGCCGCAGACGTATATGAACCTGTCTGGCGAATCCGTCGCGGAGATTCTTAAATTTTACAAGCTGATTCCAGATGAATTAGTCGTCATTTTTGATGATCTCGATTTGCCGACGGGGCAGCTACGCTTGCGCGAAAAAGGCAGTGCAGGCGGACATAACGGGATCAAGTCCATGATTGCCCATTTGGGTACGCAAGATTTCAAGCGCATCAAGGTAGGAATCGGCCGTCCTGAACCAGGCAGGAGCGTAAGCGATTACGTATTGCAGTCATTCCCTGCTGCCGAGAAAGCGGACATCAACGAGGCTGTCTGCCTTGCAGCAGATGCGGCTGCCATGTGGACAAGAGAGTCGTTTTTAAAAGTGATGAATCATTTTAACAGCTTGAAAAAGTAACCGATAAAAATCGTTTCGACCGTACTTGGGTCGTGTTTGTCTAGTATGATTTGCCAACCAAACGACCATACTAAACGATATGAACAGTATGGGGGTGGCATATACATGAGCATACGATACTCATGTCGTTGTTGTGGTATGAAAATTGCAGAATTTGACGAATCACAAGTGACAGAAGCTCAGCTCGGTTTTGATTCCTTGACCCCAGAGGACCGTGCTCTTATAATATCGAGAGAACAAGGTGGAGATACGGTTGTCAGCATCACGTGCGATTATTGCCGTGAAGCGCTGATTCAGCATCCAGAGCTTTCGCTAGTTGGAAACCCACTGCAATAGGTGGATACTCATTTAGGAAGGCTTGCACTGACAAGGTCTTAGCTTGGGGAGCTAAGGCTTCTTTTCGCATGGTCGACCTACGATTTTATAGCTTCTGTTCAAACTTTCTGAAACGCATGAAATCTTTAGCGTGAAAACGCGGTCGCTCCGCCATGAAAAGTCCTCGGAAGAATTACCCGAGAAGAATGAGAGAGGGGATTAGTGAATGCAAGTCATCATTAACCCGATGAAACAGGACACGAACGTCGGGACGATCGTGGCTGGACTGGAAAAGGGACTACATGAGCAGCTCGTCTCCGGGCTGGCTGGTTCAGCTAGGCAGACGCTGATGGCGACAGTAAAACAAATGACTGATCGCCCCATTTGCGTTGTGACGCATAACATGTACCAAGCACAAAAAGTATACGAAGATCTGATCGAGCTAGTGGATCCCGATCAAGTATTGCTCTATCCCGGTAATGAATTGATTGGATCGGAGCTCGCTGTTGCCAGTCCGGAAATGCTGGCGCAGAGGATTCACGTATTCAACCGTTTGGCCCAAGGCTTTACGGGTTTTTTGGTTGCGCCTTTCGCTGGTTTGCGTCGATTGGTTGTGCCTGTTCACGTATGGAAGGACGCGCAGATCAAGCTAGCTGTCGGCGAAGAGCTGGACATTGAGTCGTTTTTACTTCGCTGTATTGAGCTTGGCTACGAGCGCGTCGATATGGTCGAGCGAAAAGGCGAATTGAGTGTTCGCGGCGGTATTATCGACCTTTATCCCATTGATTCGGAATGGCCTGTGCGTATCGAGCTGTTCGATGTTGAAATCGACTCGATCCGTACCTTTGACATGCTTACCCAACGTTCTTTGGAATCGGTCCAGACCTACGTCCTCGGACCGGCGAAGGAAATGTTTGCTTCCACCCCGTTATTGCAGGAATCCGCTGTTCGTTTAGAGCAGAAGCTTGGTGAAACCGTTGCCAAGCTAAAAGATGGGGCTGCCAAAGAAAAAGTCGTCGAACGCATTGGCACAGATGTGGAGAGAATGAGCCAGGGGCAGCGTTTTCCTCATCTTTATTCGTACATTTCCGTTATTTACCCGACACAGGATACACTCTTGTCTTACATGCCTTCTGACACTCTGCTCATCATAGACGAACCTTCCCGTGTATTGGATACGTCTGCCCAGTTGCAAAAAGAGGAAGGCGAATGGCTCACCGGAAGAATGATTCAGGGTGAATATATGGCTAATCTGAGCCTATCCCGTACGTACGAAGAGATCGTCTCAACGAAAAAGCGACAGATCGTATACTTGTCCTTGTTCCTCAGACAATCTCCGAAGACCCAGCCGCAAAATATCGTTAATTTAACCTGTCGCACCATGCAAAATTTCCACGGACAAATGAATGTGCTGAAAACAGAGCTGGCTCGATGGAAAAAATCGCAGGATCAGATCGTTTTTGTTGCAGCAGACATGGAGCGTGCCAAACGACTGGAGCGCGTCTTGCATGACTACGAGATGGAAGCCGACGTCCTGGGAGAAGCTGTCGAAATGGTGCCTCCGGGCCGTCCAACGATTATTTTGGGCAACCTGCAGACAGGATTTGAGCTGCCTTTAAATAAGCTGGTCGTCATTACAGAGGGCGAGGTATTTACAGCGAAGCAGCGCAAGGCGCGTAAAGTTCAGCAAACGATGAACAACGCCGAGCGGATCAAAAACTACCTGGAGCTAAAACCTGGCGATTATGTCGTTCACGTGAATCACGGGATTGGAAAATACCTCGGAATTGAAACCAAGGAAATACTCGGAATTCATAAAGATTACCTTCATATTCAATACGCGGCAGGAGATAGTCTGTTTGTTCCAATTGATCAGATCGACCATGTGCAAAAGTATGTGGCGAGTGAAGAAGCCCAGCCCAAAATATACAGCCTGGGTGGCAGCGAGTGGAAGCGCGTCAAAAACAAGGTCCAGTCCTCGGTTAAAGATATTGCTGAGGATTTGATCAAGCTGTACGCTTCCCGCGAAGCGGCGGTAGGCCATTCGTTTTCCACCGATACGACAGAGCAGCGTGAGTTCGAGTCGATGTTCCCGTATCAGGAAACGCCAGACCAGCTACGGGCCATTGCTGAGGTCAAGTCTGACATGGAGCGCAAACGTCCGATGGATCGCCTGGTCTGCGGGGACGTAGGCTACGGAAAAACCGAGGTAGCGATTCGTGCTGCCTTCAAGTCGGTAATGGACGGAAAGCAGGTAGCCGTTCTCGTTCCGACGACGATTTTGGCGCAGCAGCACTACGAAACATTCCGTGAGCGCTTCTCCGATTATCCGATTCGTGTCGAGGTATTGAGCCGTTTCCGATCACGTAAAGAACAGAATGCTACGTTGAAAGGGTTGAAGGAGGGTATAGTCGACGTCGTCATTGGTACACATCGTCTGCTTTCTAAAGACTTGCAGTTCCGCGAGCTTGGACTGCTCATCGTGGATGAGGAGCAGCGCTTCGGTGTGAGTCACAAGGAAAAGCTGAAACAGATCAAAACCAATGTCGATGTCATGACGCTGACCGCTACCCCGATTCCACGTACCTTGCATATGTCCATGCTGGGAGTGCGTGATTTGTCCGTTATCGAAACACCGCCAGAAAATCGTTTCCCCGTGCAGACGTACGTCATGGATTACAGTCCAGCTCTGGTGCGCGAAGCGATCGAACGGGAGATGGCCCGCGATGGGCAGGTCTTCTTCCTCTATAATCAGGTACAAGGAATCGAACAAATGGCGGAGCAAATCTCTATGCTGGTTCCAGATGCCCGTATCGCGGTAGCTCATGGACAGATGAACGAGAGCGAGCTGGAAGGGGTTATCCTCGACTTTTTAGAGGGCAATTTCGATGTGCTCGTTAGTACGACGATTATTGAGACGGGTGTGGACATCCCGAATGTCAACACACTGATTATCTACAATGCTGACAAAATGGGCTTGTCCCAGCTTTACCAGCTGCGTGGACGGGTAGGGCGTTCCAATCGGATCGCTTACGCTTACTTTACGTATCAGCGAGACAAGGTGCTGACAGAAGTAGCTGAGAAGCGTCTGCAGGCCATCAAGGAATTTACCGAGCTGGGCTCAGGGTTTAAGATCGCTATGCGCGACCTGTCCATTCGTGGTGCAGGGAATTTGCTCGGCGCCGAGCAGCACGGGTTTATCAATACAGTGGGATTTGATTTGTACAGCCAGATGCTCAAGGATGCCATCGACGAGCTCAAAGGCGAAGTCAGACAGGAAATCGTCACTCCAGTGGAAATCAATCTGCAATTGGATGCGTATATTCCTTCGATGTACATTACGGATAGCCGCCAAAAAATTGAAATGTACAAAAAGTTTGTCGCCGTCTCCTCGCTGGAAGACGTGGACGATCTGTCGGAAGAGCTGCTTGACCGTTTTGGTCCGGTACCAAAGCCGGTCGATAACCTCCTGACCATTTCGCGGATGCGTGTCTATGCCCTGCAGCACCACATCACGGAGATCAGCCAAAAGAATCCAGATGAGATTAAGCTCTTCCTCCACCCTAGCCAAAACAACAACATTGACGGGGGAGCCTTGTTTGCTCTTGCCAGTAGTTGGAGTAGGAGAGTAGGCCTCTCGGGTGGACAACAGATCACCATTGCTGTTAAAGTAAAGGGGTTAAGAGAAGACGAGGGCGTGCAGTTGGTTGAAAAGCTGCTGCGTCAATTTCACCAGGTGCGTAGAGACACCGGCACGGAAAGCCCTGTGTCCTAGACAAATGAGTGGGCTTGCCAGGAAGGGAGAACCATATTATGAAACGTTCTGTAGCCATTTTATCTTCGGCTGTATTAGTCGTGGCCCTCATGACAGGATGCGGAAAAGCGGAAGAGAATGCTCAGCCTAACCAACCACCAGCGAATCAGACAGATGGTCAAAACGGGAATCAGGCAGCCGATGCCACAGATCCTTTGACTCAATTTCCTAAATTAGCACTGCCGTTTACAGTAGATCCGAAAGCAGCGATTGTCGAGTATCAAGGAGGCACAGTGACAGGTCAGGAGTTCGAAGAATTCCTGCGTGTCATTAACTTCATGAACCCTCAACAAGGCGGCATGATCGAAATAGCCGACAACGATGCACTGAAAGCTTTTGCCCGTGAGTATACATCAACCAAGATTCTTGCATCCCGCGCAGATGCTGCTATGCAAAAGGAATCGAGAGATCTGGCAGAGAAAACCTTTGAGAAAATCAAAGGCCAGTACATGGGCTTCCTTGGAAAAGATGAAGCCAAGTTTACTAAGCTCGTAGAAGGACAGGGCGTTACCAAGGAAAAGGTTGTCAACCAAATGGCGCTTATCAATGACTCGATCAATGTGCTGAAAAAGAACATTGATGACGCGACATTAAAGCCAATCTATGACAGCATGGATAAAACATCCCGTACGACTGCATCTGTACGTCATATCCTGATCTCCACAGAAAGCCGTAAGCCAGAAGAAGCATTGAAGTTGGCTAACGATCTGGAAGCCCGCCTGAAAAAGGGTGAGGATTTCGCGAAGTTGGCAACCGAATTCACTGATGACCCAGGCAGCAAGCAAAATGGTGGCCTGTATGAAAATGCTGACGTATCCCAATGGGTGCCTGAGTTTAAAGAGGCATCCTTGACGCAAAAAGTAGGCGAAGTGGGACCACCGGTAAAAACGGATTATGGCTACCACATCATCAAAGTGGAGAGCCGTAAGGAAAAAACGTTCGACGAAATGAAGGATCAACTCCGTGGGACAGCACTGGAGAAAGCATACGATTCATTTGGCAAAAACGAGCTGGACAAGCTCATTACCAAATACAATGTTCCGGAGTCGAAACAGCCGGCTGCGAAGTAAATTCAGAGGTTCACCGAAAAAACAGGGAAGCGGGTTTCCCTGTTTTTTCGTTTTCTCGCATATTCTTGAAACATGGGCAAATACTATAATCACTCGCTACCACCCGGGGGAGAGTAACTGAAACAATCTGGTAAAAATTACAACCGTCACCCATAGTTAAAATTAGAATTTGAGGAAAAAATACAGGTAACCAACCAACACCACCAATCATTTCACTACCCACTTCTCAGGGAAAGCGAGGCAACAAGACATGAAAGCAACTGGTATCGTTCGTCGAATTGACGACCTCGGTCGGGTCGTGATTCCCAAGGAGATTCGTCGTACACTGCGCATTCGTGAAGGCGACCCGCTTGAGATTTTTGTGGATCGTGACGGAGAAGTCATTCTCAAGAAGTATTCGCCTATAGGAGAATTGGGTGATTTCGCAAAAGAATACGCTGACTCTCTGTATGAGAGCATGAATCATACCGTATTGATTTCGGACAGGGACAGCGTGATTGCCGTATCAGGAGCGTCGAAAAAGGAATATCTGGAAAAGGCAATTGGCAGCATCGTGGAAAAAAGTTTAGAAGAGAGAAAAACGCGTCTGGAGAAAAATACGGGGTCGTATGAAATTTGTCGGGATATGAGTGAGACGTATGGCTCATTTGTCATAGCTCCGATCGTAGCTGGCGGTGATCCGATCGGTTCTGTCATGCTCCTCAATAAGAATGAGTCTACCAAGATGAGTGATTTGGAGATGAAGATGGCAGAAACTGCAGCTGGATTCCTCGCCAAACAGATGGAACAATAGGTGTATGAAAAGAAACAGCCTCGCATGCCGGGGCTGTTTTGCTTGTGCCCATTTGACTGCACTATCGGACTATAAAAAATATAAGGATGATAGTATAAGTGCAACTAAGGCCCTGCCTGCGCCAATAGGCTTGGCAAAGCCAAGTTTGCAAATGGTATAATGGACGAAGTTTCTGGTTGGAGAGGAGAAATTTCACGCACATGGGTCAAGAAAAGGCATCTGTACAATTTGTGAAGGGCGCTGCGATTCTCGGGGTTGCCGGTCTTGTCTCCAAACTGTTGGGCGCAGTATACCGCATTCCGTACCAAAATATTGCCGGTGACATCGGTTTGTACGTATACATGCAAGTATACCCGCTATATACCACCCTCTTGATCTTGGCGACAGCGGGTTTCCCTATTGCCATCTCCAAGATTGTATCGGAGCGAGTGGCAGTCGGCGATGTGATCGGGGCACGCAGAGCATTTCGCGTTGCCAGTATTTCGCTTGTTATCCTCGGCTTCTTTTTCTTTCTCCTGTTGTACTCAGGAGCGCCTCTAATCGCCAGCTTTATGGGCGACCAGCATCTGACTACTCCGCTACGTGCGGTGGCTTGGTCGTTGCCATTGGTACCGATGGCAGCTATTTTACGTGGATATTTCCAAGGACATCAGAATATGATGCCCACAGGTGTTTCTCAAGTAATCGAGCAGCTGATTCGGGTTGTTTTCATCCTTTTGTCTGCTTTCTGGGCGATGAATGTGTATCAAGATGCTTATTTGGCGGGAACAGGCGCGGTATTTGCTGCCTTCCCTGGTGGAGTGGCTGCCGTTCTCGTATTGTTGTGGTATTGGAAAAAGGACAAGCAGACGGTGCTGCCTGCTGCCCATCAGGTGCAATCATCCGGAGTAAAAGCATGGACGAATCGCCAGGTGCTGCAAAGTCTGTTGTATTATGCATTGCCAATCTGTATGGGGGCATTGGTGTTACCGCTTATCCCGCTGGTGGATTCGGTGACGGTCGTAAACATGCTGCAATGGAGCGGCATGCACGAAGACTTGGCCAAGCTGGCAAAAGGTGCGTTTGACCGTGGTCAGCCACTCATTCAGTTTGGGACGTTTTTTGCGACTTCCCTTTCGCTGGCATTGGTTCCGGCTATTAGTGAAGCAGCGGCTCAGCGTCAGCATAAGCTGATTGCCAACCGCTCGGAAGTAGCGATCCGCCTCACTTTTTTGCTCGGTCTTCCGGCATCCTTTGGACTTGCGCTACTCGCTGAACCGATCAATGTGATGCTCTACGGTGATGACAACGGAACACAGGCGCTTGCTGTTCAGTCATTCACCATCATTTTTGCGACGCTAAGTATTGCCAGTGCGGGTATTTTGCAAGGAATGGGACGTGTGATGCGGCCTGCCCGCAATTTGTTTATCGGCGTGATGGTCAAGCTCATACTCAATCTGGTCCTCGTGCCCTTCTGGGGAATTGCAGGTGCAGCGTTGTCCACGGTTTTGGCGTATTTGGTTGCGATGGGCTTGAATGTGCTCGCGGTCAAAAAGTATACCGGGGCTCAGATCGGTCTGCGCCAAACAGCACTGAAGCCTTTCATTTCTGTGGTAATGATGTCTGTGGTGGTTCTATTGGTTGAATGGGGAGCGAGTTCCCTGTTCGGCAAGGTCATTACTTCTGAGCGGCTTTTCCAAACGATCGTAGGCCTGATAGCAGTCGGTGCGGGTGCTATTGTCTATGTGATTTCGCTGCTGAAAACCGGCGGCCTGACGCGAGCAGACATTCATTTTTTACCGAAAGGCAAGCGAATAGCAGCGGTTTTAACCAAGTTTCAATTTCTTCCAAAGCAATAACGATTGACGTTAGGAATAGGTAAGGGGGCAAGACCATTGGACACAGCGAAAAGTACGATTACGGTAGTGGGCTTGGGTGCAGGCGATCTTGATCAGCTTCCGTACGGGATTTACCGTACACTCAAACAGGCAGCGCATCTGTACCTTAGAACGCAGGAGCATCCGGTCGTGGCCCAGTTGGTGGCAGAAGGTGTAGGGTACGAATCGTTTGATGCGGTATATGAGCAGCATGATGGTTTTGCTGAAGTGTATGCTGAGATTGTCGAGCGGCTGTTATCTAAAGCAGCGCAAGAAAGTGGGATCGTCTACGCCGTTCCTGGCCATCCCCTTGTAGCTGAGCGCACGGTGCAGCTCTTGCTGGAACAGGGCCCAGCGAGAGGTGTGAAGATCGAGATTGGCGGGGGCCAAAGCTTCATTGACCCGCTGTTCGCTAGTCTGAAAATAGATCCGATCGAAGGATTTTCTCTCCTGGACGGGACATCGCTTGTAGCACATCAGGTTTCTCCCGGACTGCATACGATTATTGCACAAGTCTACGACACCTTTATCGCCTCAGATGTGAAGCTGACCTTGATGGAGGTATTTCCGGATGACTTTCTCGTGACCGTTGCAACAGCAGTCGGCGTAAAAGGGGAAGAGCGGATCGAGACCGTGCCGTTGTATGAGCTGGATCGATTGGACCACTTCGGTAATCTGTCCCTTGTCTATGTTCCACCTGCACAAGATGAGCGTACCCTGTATCGTCAATTTTCTCATCTGAAAGAAATCGTCGCTATCCTGCGCAGTCCAGATGGTTGCCCGTGGGATCGCGAACAGACACACCAGAGTATCCGCAAGAATCTGATTGAAGAGACGTATGAGGTGCTGGAGACGATTGACGATGAGGATCCGGATGCGATGTGCGAGGAGCTGGGGGATCTTTTGATGCAGATCATGCTGCATTCGCAAATGGCTGCTGAAGAAGGGTATTTTACCGTCGATGACGTCGTTTCTACCTTGAATGAAAAGCTGGTCCGCCGTCATCCGCACGTATTCGGAGACAAGAGTGCAGAGGATTCGGAGGAGGCACTAGCGAACTGGCAGGAGATCAAGGCTCAGGAAAAAGTGGCAAAGGGAATCGACGTCACGATTCAGTCGCAATTGGCAGGCATCCCGAGAGACCTGCCTGCACTCATGTATGCGTACAAGCTGCAAAAGAAAGCGGCTCATGTCGGATTTGACTGGGACAATATTGCCGATGTTTACGCCAAAGTGGACGAAGAGTATCGTGAGCTGCAGGAAGCATCCGAGGAAGAGCGTGCGGGGGAACTGGGTGATCTGCTATTTGCAGTGGTGAATGTAGCGCGTTTCCTGGGGCTCGATCCCGAGGAAGCACTCGCACTGACCAATAAAAAGTTTCGAGATCGTTTTTCCTATATTGAAGACAAGCTCCGAGAAGCAGGCCGCTCATTTGAAGAGACGGATTTGCAGGAGATGGACAAGTGGTGGGAGGAAGCCAAGCACCACGCAAAAGGGAGAGGATAATCAATGAGACTAGACAAGTACCTGAAAGTATCACGCTTGATCAAACGCCGCACGCTCGCAAAAGAAGTATGCGACAAGGCACGTGTGGAAATCAATGATCGTCCAGCGAAAGCTTCGAGCAACGTAAAAATTGGCGACAAGCTAGCGATTCGTTTCGGTCAAAAGATCGTGTCTGTCAAAGTGGAGGATATTAAAGAGAACCCGCGCAAGGAAGAAGCGGCATCGCTCTACACCGTGCTCGGCGAAGTGCCGGTACCGCGTGATGAGAAGGAAGAGGACGCCTACATCAAAGGATAAGACCGGAGCGATTTTTCTACGACAGAATTATAGGGATAGGCAACCAGATAAATGTCTGGCTGCTCTATCCTTTTTTTGTCTGTTATTTTTTAGAAGAGTCCTATTATACTTCGTACGTACAACGAGGGTTAAACCCGCATGTAGGGTTTGTGACCAGGTGGTTAATCATGATTGATTACATCATGTGCCCAGCTTTGCTGATAGCCGAAAACGGGTTGAGTATTGCGCGAAAAAGGGCTGGTGAAGGTGCAAATTGGGCGAAGCGGTTGCCAATTAACAGCGAAGGGATATGAATATATAAAGAGCCTGGAGCAAAAATCATAGACGGCCTGCCGGTCCCTGTTTCCATCCTTTTTGTAGGATAGTCGATTTATGCAAAAAAAGGATATAATGGGTGTATATGAAAGCAAAAAGAAGGGATGTGGTAACAGATGCAACAAAGAGGAGTACAAATGGGTTATTTCTTGGCCATTTCGCTTTTGCTTTCTGCCTTGTTTTATTTCTTTGCGTCCAACTGGCCCGCGCTCGACCGCTGGGGAAAAATCGGTATAAGTACTGCGGTACTGGCTCTTTTTTATCTGTTTTCTTACGCAGGATCATATGTGTTGAAGCGTCATTCGTTTATTAGTAACTGGCTCCTAGTAGCAGGGGGATTGGCCTTTGGGCTCAGCGTCGCTTTGCTCGGACAAATATACAATTCACATGCCGATAGCTACATGCTGTTTGTCGTATGGTTTATACCAAATATACTGTTTGCCATCTTGACCCGCTATCAGCCTTTTTATGTGATTAGCTACGTCCTTGCGCACCTCGCGATCTGTTTTTTCCTGCAGCCCTCCGTCATCCGGGTGACTCACGAGGAAGAGTGGTGGTTCATGGTTTTTTGGCTTATTGCTCTGTGCAATATCGCCTTGTTATGGCTAACTGCGACAGGGAAAATTCAGTCGCGCGCGATCTATTATTTATCTTTTGCTGTCTTTCAAGTAAGCTTGTTCGGCTCGTCCTTTGTAGACGTATACGGTCCGTTCCCAGAGGTGTTGTACCTTTTGGTGGGGGCAGGGTTGTTTGTCACCTTTTTAAAATGGCTGCCAAACCGCGGGTTGTTGATTGCCACATCTTCATTCCTAGCGGTGTTTTTGATCGTACAGTTTTTCTGGTATATGCTTCAGTACTATTCAGAGGGCTTTTTCCTGATCGCGTTGCTGGTAGCGGCAGCTCTGGTATGGGGAGCAGTCGCAGGCATCAAATGGCTCAGGCAGGGATCGTCTCAGGAGAGCACGTGGGTGCGGTTTTTTCAGGAGGCGTTCACGGTGCTTGTCACTACGATTGCGGCTTCCATTGGAGCGATCTCCTTGGCGGGACTGTTGTTCCTGATTTTTGAGGACGATACTGTTGTTCATTTTCTCTTCTTTTTGTCACTGATCGGTTTCATTGCTCCGGTAATGTTCTTCTCTGGGATGAATTCCACGGTGCGATACACGCTACTTACGATGGGCTATATACTGGGTGCCAGCTCCGCGCTTTTTTTGGAGGGCTATTACTGGATTCTTTTCCTGGGAGTACTGGTATTCGCGTGGATCGCCGTATCCAGCATTCCAGCGAGATTGCTGACTCAACTAGCCTTTCTTCTCGTCCTGTTTTTTCAGCTCCATGAGTTTGATGTTTCCGACGAGCTCATATTATTGGTCTTCATTGTCTTCCAGCTGGTGATGTATTTCCTGCCGCAATTGCCAGTCGTATTGCAAAATAGTTCGCTGGTATATGCCTTACTCGCCTTTTTGATGCTGACAGAGTCAAATTCGTATGGAATCACGATGAACGTGACGATCAACGTACTGTTCTTTGGCTTCAGTACGTATATGCTCTATCGAACCCTGCAGGCGGGCAGGAGAGTGGATTTCGGGATTGTGCTTGGCTTCTGGTTTGCTTTTATGCTGATGAAATACTATGACCTTCTCTGGAGCTTGCTACACAAGTCGCTCAGTCTTTTGCTGCTCAGTATCGTGTTCTTTGGAGTTAGCTATTGGCTTGATCGCCGCTCCCGCGAAGAATGGGCATTGCCACAGCCGCCGATTTTTTCGCAGAAGCGCAAGAATGTGTTTCTGGGAGCTATTATCTTGCTGCAATTTGCGATCATTGGCTATCAGGTATGGAACAGCGAGTCGATTCTTGCAAAGGGAGCGACGGTAAAGCTGGAGCTGGCACCTGTTGATCCGCGTTCCCTTTTGCAGGGGGATTATGTTCGGTTAGCCTACACGATTTCCAGTCTCCCGCATGAGGAATTTTCAGCAGGCAAAAAGATTCGTGTCGTGCTTAGGAAACAGGAGAACGGTCTCTATGATTACAGCGGCTATTATGAGCAGAATGGTGTGTGGAACAAATCCTATACCGCACAGCCGTCTGATGTGATCATCAATGGGAATACGCTTGGCTACGAGCGGGTCGAATACGGCATCGAAAGCTTTTTTGTCCCAGAAGGAACGGGTTTGGAAATAGAGAGGAGCGCCAAGTACGCTATTGTAAAAGTAGGTGCCAAGGGCGATGCCCTATTGGAGAGCTTGTCGCCTCAATAAGAGGAAAAAAAGAGAAGCTGCTTGAATTACTGAGCGGCTTCTTTTGTGTGAGTGAGAAATGGTGCGCCTGGACACTGCAACTGACGGATTGCATACCGGACCAATGCGATCCCGGCCAATCCCATCGTCAAGAACAAAACAGCCATGAAAAAGGAAGGAATGACAGATTTCCAAGCTTTGGGTTAAATAATTCGTTACCAGTCTGTAACCTTTTCCTGCCGAACATTTCCTATCATAGAAGGAATTGCAGAATATGGTCATGATCCTTGTTCTGACGTTTTTCACAGGAATAGGAGGCGTTACCGTTGAACAAAAGCGCGAAGAAAGGTATCTCTGTACTGCTGGCGACTACGGTGTTGGCAAGTCCATTTGTCATGGTGCCAAAAGCCGCTTATGCTCTTTCTATTGAAGAGGTTTCGGCAGACGATACAGGCGTAGACGAAGAAACAGAATATACAATAGAGTTCGAAATCGAAAAGGATCTTAGCTCAGGCGACAAGATTACCGTTACTTTTCCTTCCGGCTACTCCGTAGACAAGAAGATGAAGACAAAGGATGTCTCTCTCGAGGACGATGACGGGGATGACATCAAAATCTACGACGTATATGCGACGAAGACAAGCGTGGAGATCGAGGTTGATGAAAAGATAAAGAAGGGCACCGTTCTCACCCTGACGATCGATAAAATCACCAATCCAGATGAAAAAGGCAGCTACTCGATTAGTGTGAAGACTAGCAAGGAATCAGTCAAAAAAGAAAAAATCACTATCGGTAAATCGTCGAGCAGTAGCAGCAGCGGAAAATTCAGTGTATCGCTCAGCAGCAAAAACACAGAAGCGGATGTTTCCCTGACGCTAGGAAAGCTGAGTCTGGCTTCCAAAGGAAAGCTGAAAGAGGGCAAGTACATTTACGTTAATTTTCCTACCAAGGATATGCTGCCAAGAAGCATCAGCAAGTCAGATGTAAAAGTGAATGGGGAAAAAGCCGATTACGTCTCGGTTCTGGATAATGATACTGTTCGTATCGAGATCCCGAGTAAAGCAGACGGGGACAATTATATCGAGCTGGAGTTTCTGAAATCGGCAGGTATTGTGAATCCATCGAAAGCAGATAAAAGTTACACCTTTACGATTGAATACGATGATAAAGAGTACAAATCGAAGGATGTAGAAGTTACCGGCTCAAGCAACTCGTCGTTTTCCGTCTCCTTGTCAGATAACACTGCGGGAGCACGCTCCAGCTATACCTTAGACATGGATCTTTCCACCAAGCTGTATTCCAATACGGACATCCAGGTAGAATTCCCGAGCGCCGATATGGTGCCGCCAGTTCTTTCCGCCTACAATATAACAGTCAATGGCGATCAGGTAACCAACCTGACAACCAGCGGAAACAGGGTTTATTTCCGTACGCCAAGTGGCTTCAAGACTACGGATAGCGTGACCATCAAATTTGCCCTCGATGCGTATTTGTCCAATCCGAAAACGGCGGGGACGTATAACATTACGGCGAAAATTGATAACAAATCGTACCGTTCGAAAGATATCCAAATTACGGGTGCCGCTGCACCTGTAACCGTAGATAACTCGCTGGCAACAATCGGCTTGACTAGAGCTACGGCGTCTACGCCTGTCGGCTTGCAAATCGGCATCAAAGGTCTGGGTGCTCCGATTGTTCGGGGTCAAGGCTTCATTGAGGTTGTACTTCCTGCTGGCTTCCGCGTACCTGCCTATCTGCCAGCAAACGCCGTAACCGTTAACGGTGTGGCTGCAAACTATGTAGGTGTGCGTGGACAAAATCTAGTTATCGTTCCTGCTCAAGATATTCCAGTAAGTGCTGCGGTTCAGGTAAACGTGGCAGAAACAGCAGGTATAGTGAATCCGGCGACTACCGGCGTATACAGCATTGGTGTATACACATCCGAGGAAAAAGGGTTGCTGTTTGCCCGTCCAGCGACGATCGTTGCGCTGAATGGTGTCAGCTTCAAGGCCAATGTAGCTTCGTTTACCAAGGCAGGTAAAACGACAGGACTCGCAGCAGCTCCTTATACCGTGAACGGAAACACGCTAATCCCTGCAACCTTCTTCCGTGATGCACTCGGTTTTTCGATTACCTATACAAAAACAACCGCAAAAATCGTGAGTGGAAATACGGTCATGCAATTTAAGGTGGGCTCCAATATAGCTAACATCAATGGACAAAACGTAACGCTGCCCGCAGCCGTACAGTTGAAAAACAACATTCCGACGCTGCCGCTGAAAACCATCGCCGACCGTACCGGTTACAAGATCATCTACGTGAACGGAAATTACACCGTTTATAAATAAGCAACGCAGTAAAACCCCGCTTACTGGCGGGGTTTTTGTTCTAAAAGGACATCCCTCCCCATACGATGGTACAAGAAGGGTACGTTAGGGGGGAGTAAGCATGAACGACCACATGAAGCGGCCTCGCCACGAAATCGTGATGATCAATCGACGCAGTTTGGCGATTTCGGGTGTAAAAAACGTCGAAAGCTTTGACAGCGAAGAATTCCTCTTGGAGACGGAAGGCGGCTTTTTAACTATACGTGGCCAGAATCTGCATATGAAAAATCTGAGTTTGGAAACCGGAGAAGTAGCGATCGAGGGCCTTGTTCATGAAATGGCCTATCTGGAGCAGGGGCAGGCATCAGATCGATCGAGAGGATTCTTCGGCAAGTTATTCAAGTGAGTATCGCCATCCAGCTTCAGACGGTGCTGGCCATGTCGACGTGCGGAGCGTTAATGGGAATGGGATTTGATACGTACCATGTATTCAAAGGAAAAAGCAGGCTGCCACTCTGGCTTGTATTTATCTTTGACATTCTCTTTTGGGTGGGCAGCATGGGTGCGGTTTTCTATATCTTGTTAAAAGTAAACGATGGAATCATCCGGTTCCCGATTTTTTTTGGAATGATTTTCGGAGCGTGGCTGTATTTTTTATTAGGCAGTAAGAAGTATATCCATTTCTTACATCGCGTGATAAAATTCTGTCAGTGGTTGTACCGAACCATTATACGAATCATTGATATCCTCGTTGTACGTCCCTTGATGTTTATTTACCGAGTGATCCTGATGTTGCTGGCATTTTTGTATTCCGTGCTGCTTGCAATCCTCGGCTTTTTGTGGAAAGTGACGCGTTTTGTCACTTCTCCGTTTGCCAAATGGGGTCAGGATTTGGGGAAAAAAATGTTCGGGAAAACAACAGGAATTTGGACCAATTGGAAGAATTGGTTTCACTCAAAGAGAAAGCGGGAGTAATTAACCGAGGTGGCCTAATCATGAAAGAAGCAGTATCCATCCCAATCAATCGAAAAGGGCAAAGGCGTAGAATGCGGCTCTTTTTCTTTTTTGTCCTCTGCTTTTTCGTCTGGACTGGCTATACCCTCTACTTGCAGAGCGGGGTGCTGGCACAGAAGAAAACGGAGCTGGAAACGCTTAAGCAGGAAGCAGCGGCTCTGCAGCAAAAACAAGAGGAGCTCACTTACGAAGCTAGCCGCCTCAATGATCAGGAGTACCTTGCTGAGCTAGCGCGCAAACGAATTTTCTATACCAAAGAGGGCGAGAGCATTTACGTGATTCCAGAATAAGTTGCCAGTCTGATCTTCGAGGAGAGGGAGGCTTTCCACGCACATGGGAGTCGAGGTCGGGAGCAAACTTGAAGGAAAAGTGACAGGTATCACGAAATTTGGTGCGTTTGTAGAGTTACCTGAGAATGTGACCGGTCTTGTTCACATCAGTGAGATTTCAGAGGTCTATGTCAAAGATATTCACCAGTTCTTGAAAATCGGTGACAAGGTGATCGTAAAAGTACTCAGTATCCGTGAGGGCAAAATTGGTTTGTCGATCAAAAAAGCACAGGAAAAAGAACGGCCACCGCATCATCAGCGAGAACGTGGGGAAGGCTTTGAAGATAAGTTAAACCGCTTTTTAAAAGAAAGCGAAGACCGCCAATCGTTTCTTAAGAAAAATGGGGACAAGAAGGGGCGCGGTCGATAGTTAATTGGTCTGAAAATTGTGACTTTTCTTTCTTTCGAAAAAGCGTATTTTGACTGCAAAATCAGGAAGGTCATTTCAAAGACTTGCCGAATACGTATCGTAAGCCCGTTTCGCAAAGCGCGAATCACCTGTCAGCCGACGTTATCCGCCATAACGTCGGTTTTTTTTGTCCAATTACGCCAATGAATTTGTCGCACGATTCTGTGAATATCCGTTGGTTTTTTGACAAATTTTACAATATCACCTCCGTATAATTGAGAAACACATTGAACAAGAACGGGGTGGTACGAAATGATCGCAAATAAGAATGTGACTGAGGCCGGTCAGGTATGGACCAGGCAAGTTTCTGAACGAATGGATACAACCACACGCACGTGGGGGGAGAAGGTTGCCGATGCCGTGCAGAAGTGGAATGTTCTTCCACTTCTGATGGGCTTCTTGCTGGGGCGGGCGCTCATTTTGGAAGAGCTGACCCCTTTTGTGATACCTTATTTCATCGTCATGTTTTATATCCGGCGCGATTGTATCGTAACGACTGGGTTTGCCTTGATACTGGGTGCCTTTACGCAATCGGTTCCCATCGGGCTGCAAACGATCTTGAGCATAGTGTTAGCGCTTTTTGCGTGCAGGATCATGGATAGGACGCGCAGAAAGGACTTCTCCCGGACGCCTCTGTTAGTCGTGATGACGGTATTCATCAGTCATTTGCTCTATGCAGCTTTGACCAATCAGGTAAACACCTACGAGCTGGTCATGGTGGCAGTAGAAGCCGTTCTGGGATTTGTCCTGACACTCATTTTTATCCAGTCGCTATCAATCATCCATCTGTCTAAACCCTACGAGCCATTGAAAAACGAGGAAATCGTCTCACTGGTCATCTTGCTAGCCTCGCTGATGACAGGGACGGTCGATTGGACGGTAGAAGGAATTTCGATGGAGCATGTGCTTTCGCGTTATTTGCTACTCGTATTCGCCTTTGTCGGGGGTGGCACTGTTGGCGCAGCTGTAGGAGTAGTGACCGGTCTCATCCTCAGTCTCGCAAATGTAAGCGCCCTGTTGCAAATCAATTTGCTGGCTTTTTCCGGCCTGTTAGCAGGATTGTTGAAGGAAGGCGGAAAAGTTGGGGTTTCCGCAGGGCTGCTGATTGGAACAGCCATCCTGGCGATCTACGGTGGAGCTGAAGAGACGCTCTACCTCTCCTTGGTCGAAACCTCTCTGGCGATTGTGCTGTTCATCCTCACGCCTGCTGTTCTTTGGAAGAAAGTAGCCAAATTTATCCCGGGTACTCCTGAAAATCTCCAATCGCATCAGGAATACATGCGTCGAGTCCGTGACGTTACGGCGGGAAAGATCCAGCAGTTCTCCGAATTGTTTACCCAATTGTCCCATAGCTTTGCCCAGACAGCCGATCGTGAGGAAATAGAGGAACACGCAGATGCCTTCCTCAGTCGCGTATCCGAATTCACATGCCAAAGGTGCTGGAAAAAGGAACAGTGTTGGGAAAAGGACACGCAGGCTACCTACGAAGGAATGCGCTGGCTCATGGATAAAGTGTACGAGAATGGTACGCTTGCAGGAGTGACGCCGCCTCGCGACTGGGAGCGGAAATGCGTCAAAACGGAAAAAGTGCTGACGGCGATGGAGCAAGAATACGATCGTCAGCAGTCCTTTGACCAGTTGAAAAAGCAGGTAAAGGAAAGCCGCAAGCTCGTAGCCGATCAGCTTTCTGGTGTATCACGCGTCATGAGTGATTTTGCCAGAGAAATTCAGCGCGAGGGGATGGAGCTGAGCTTTCAGGAGAAACAGGTTTCGCAGGCGCTCGAGGGCTTGGGGCTTTCCGTACGCCGCGTAGAAATACATAGCCTAGAAGAAGGGAAGGTAGATATCGAAATCAGTCAGCCTACCTGCTATGGGCGGGATGAGTGTGCCAAGATCGTGGCTCCCATGCTGACCGAAATACTGGGAGAGAACATCGTGGTCAGGCAGAGGAACTGCGAAGCACAAAAAGACGGGTCTTGCACGATGTGCCTGGCTTCCGCCAAAACGTTCGAGATTGAAATCGGTGTTGCAGGAGCGGCCAAGGACGGCAAGCTATTGTCGGGTGACAGCTTTAGGACCATGGATTTGGGCAACGGAAAAATGGCGCTGGCCATTAGCGACGGTATGGGAAATGGTGAGCGCGCTTCGCTAGAGAGCCAGTCAGCGCTCGACATGCTCCAGCAGTTGCTGCGTTCAGGCATGGACGAAAAGATCTCCATTAAAACCGTTAATTCGGTCCTGGCTCTGCGCTCTACAGACGAGATGTTTGCCACCGTAGATCTGGCCTTGGTCGACTTGCAAACCGCCAACACCCGTTTTGTTAAGATCGGCTCTACACCAAGCTTTGTGAAAAGGAGCAGTGACGTTATTACGATTACCGCCAACAATTTGCCGGTCGGTATATTGGAAGAAATCGAGGTAGACGTAGTATCCCGGATGCTCAAGCCAGGAGACCTGTTGATTATGATGTCAGATGGCATCTATGAAGCTCCACGGCATATCGAAAACCGCCAAGTGTGGATGAAGCGAATTATCGGTGAATTGGAAACCGATGATCCACAGGAAGTAGCTGATCTGCTGCTGGAAAAAGTCATTCGTCAGCATTCCGGCTACATCGTGGACGACATGACGGTGCTGGTAGCACGCATTGACCGATTTGTTCCGCAGTGGGCGGCTATTCAGGTGCACGGCATGCCGAAGCTGGAGCGCCCGCGGATTGTAAGCTAAAGGGTATGTTTTCTAATCTCCCCGTCGATACTGTTGCTAAAACAGGCAGAATGGGGAGATTATTTGTGAAAGAAGCGACACTCAAACAAATTTTGGTAGTGACGGATGGTTGCTCGAACTCTGGTATGAGTCCAGTTGCTGCGGCTTCCCTGGCAAGAGAACAAGGCATTACGGTCAATGTGATCGGTGTCATCGACAAGAGCGAGCTAGGCGAAAAAGGGGAGCGAGAGATTCGGGATATAGCCGAGGCGGGAGGGGGGCTATGTGACATCGTCTTCCCACAACAATTGGCGCAAACGGTGCAAATGCTGACGCGAAAAGCGATGACGCGAACGATCCATCAGGTAGTCAATAAAGAATTGAAAGAGATTTTAGGCGATTCCGGAATAGAAGAGCTGGCCCCGGAAAAAAGAGTTCAGGTAGCAGGTATGGTGGATGAGCTGGGGGAAAAAAGCAGCCTGAACGTCGTGATGCTGGTAGATACTTCAGGAAGCATGAAGCCTAAGCTGTCAGCCGTACAGCAAGCGATTCATGATTTCAGTATTAGTTTACACTCAAGGAGCGGTCAAAGCAGGATGGCTGTAGGATCATTCCCTGGCAAACAAAAATATTTGGATATACGTATTCCGTGGACAGAGAAGGTAGAGCAAGCCCACCAAATAACAAGCGATCTGGCGATGAGCGGTATTACTCCTACCGGTCCAGCCCTTGTAGAAGCGATTGCCTTGTTTGAGCAGATGAAGCTCCCTCATTCGCTATCCGAGCGCTACGGCAGTCCTGAAGAAGACGACGATAACATGGGAAGCTTACGTGACCATGTCTTTTAAGGTGGCCATTCCTGATCCCCCGAAGTATTTTCAAGGCAAATGGAACAAAAAATCGTATCACGTCCTAAGGGAGCTGGGGCGAGGTGCGAATGGAGCCGTGTATTTAGCCACTCAGGATGGCGCACCGCGTGCGGTGAAAGTCGGTTTGGAAGGCATCGATATTTTAATGGAAGTAAACGTGCTAAAAAGCGTACAGCAGGGGCGGGATTCCCGAGTGGGACCGCTCCTGTGTGACGTAGACGATCTAGTCATAGGCGGCAAGCCTTGTACGTTTTATGCGATGGAGTACTTGAATGGCGAGCAGCTCGATCAGTACATTATGCGTGCAGGGACAGAGTGGGGACCGGTCATGATTGTCCAATTGCTTGCTCGGCTTGACATCCTTCACAAGCATGGGTGGGTATTCGGTGATCTGAAGCCGGAAAATGTGATGGTGACGCAGTCTGACAAGCAGGTGCGTCTGATTGATTTCGGTGGGGTGACCAAGCTAGGCAACGCTGTGCGTCAGTTTACTGAGGAGTACGACCGCGCAGCTTGGCATGCAGGAGATAGACGGGCTGAGATTGGTTACGACCTGTTTTCTGCCGCGGTCATGATGGTGCGACTCATGGCTGATAAAGAGACGTGGAAAAGTAGCTTGAGCGACCCGCGCGAGACGGCATTGCTCTGTGATATAATACGGAAAAGTGACAGACTATACCCCTATCGAGTGTCTCTTCTAAAGGCCTTCCACGGAAAGTTCGCCACGGCGGGGGAAATGAGAGCGGAGCTGTTGGCAATCTTGCGTGAGCAGACAGTTGCCACAGCGCAAAAACCAAAGCGGGCAACCCAAAATGTCGGCAAAGGAATTAGCGGCCTGTTTGTCGCCTCTTTGTTGCTCTTGGCTGGAACTTTGTATTATGCATGGTTCATGTGAAGGATGTGACAATTGTGTCCTCAGATTTGGTGATGGATACATGCCTATTGGCAGGCTCGATTATTTTGAAAAACGGAGGGGAGACCTACCGGACAGAAGAGACGATGGCGTTGATCGCACAGGCAGCAGGAATGGATGACGTCAATAGCTCGGCTACACCTACAAGCATTATTCTTTCTTTTCGCTGCAATGGACGGGATCATACTCGTATGGTTCGTACTCCCAAACGTACGACCAATCTAAACAAAATTACGTTAGTCAATGACGTTTCTAGGCGGTTTGTCGGAGGCGGAATCAATCTGAACCAGGCTTATCTGACACTCCGGGAAATTGACCAAAAAAAGCCGCTGTATCCGAAATGGATGCAACACATGGCGGCTGCGATCGCCAGCGGCTCCTTTTCCATGCTGGCTGGCGGTACATGGTTTGATCTCGCTCCAGCCGCTTTGGCCGGGCTGATCGTCAATCTGAGTCAGGAATATTTGGAACAGTTTGTTCGAATGAAATTTTTTACCGAGTTTTGCGCTGCTTTATTAGGAGGACTCTTCGCGTTATTGGCGGTGACAATCTTTCCGCAGCTACACATTAGCATCATTATTATTGGTGCCATGCTCCCGATGTTCCCGGGTATCGCGATTACCAACTCACTGCGGGATCTGATGGCAGGAGATTTGGTTGCAGGAGTTTCACGCGGAGTAGAAGCGATGTTAACTGCTGTTTCCGTCGCGGTAGCCACAGCTATTACTCTTTGGTTTAAGGGGTGAGCCCAGATGTTACTAAAAGGTTTGGCGCTTAGCCTGATTTCATCAATGGCATGGTGCGTGTTGTTCAACGTTCCCGTCAGGACGATCTTTGCAGGTGGATTTGCAGGAATGGTCGGGTATCTGGTTTTTTCCTTTTTACCGACTTTGGGTGCGGAAGTATTGTTGTCCACGTTTGTGTCCGCCGCATTTGTATCCTTGTTGAGCCAGTTGATGTCGATCGTGTTGCGTGTACCTTCTACTAACTTTAGTGTTGCCGGAATCATTCCGCTGGTGCCGGGATCATTGGCTTACAAATCCATGCTGGCTTTTGTGAACAATGATTACGTGGAAGGCATTACGCTCGCTACCAAGACGATGATGGTGGCGGGAGCTATTGCTTCCGGACTTATTTTTGGCATCTCTGTGGTAACGATCTGGAAAGGAGCACGCTATGCTGGAAAGCGTACGCAACGAGATTGAATCAAAAAGGCTGCTGCTTCCAGGAGAAACAATCGTTGTAGGAGTTTCCGGAGGGAATGATTCTACAGCTCTTTTGCATATCTTGGCGACTCTCAATGAAAACTATCACTACGGTTGGACACTGCATGCGGTGCATCTCAATCACGGCTTTCGGGGTGAGGAAGCCCGGCAGGATGCTTTGTATGCGAAAAGCCTGTGTGAAAAATTGGGAGTCACTTTTCACCTATTTGAGTACGATGTTCCCGCTTATATGGAGCAAACGGGTATGGGTGGACAGGAGGCAAGCCGCGAGATTCGCTATCGGCTGTATCGGGAGGTAGGAACCGCACAAGGTGCGACCAAGCTGGCATTGGCGCATCATGCCGACGATCAAGTGGAAACGATCCTGTTTCGCTTCGTTCGCGGCACGAGGCTTCAGGGGCTGTCGGGGATGCCTGCAAGGCGGCCACTTGAGGACAGCAACATTGAGCTGATTCGGCCGCTTTTGCATAAAACGCGGCAAGAACTGGAAGCCTACTGCCTTGAGAATGAACTAGAGCCACGAGAGGACAGCAGCAACCAATCGCGAAAGTACAAGCGCAATTTGCTGCGAATGGATGTAATGCCGCTCCTGGCGAGTGTCAACGATCGCTACCGTGAGCATATTCTCGAGGCCGCCGAAGCGTTTGCTAGGGACGAAGCTTTCCTTTTGCAGCTGGCACTCGATCAATTAAAAGGGGTCACGACTAATACAAAACCGGATGAGATCGTGATTGACAAAGACAAGTTTCAAACTTGTGACGTTGCTTTACAAAGGAGAATGATTACTCTAATATTAAGTTATCTCTCAAAACAAACCGAATGGTCTTCGCAGCATGTGGAGACCGTTTTGCACATGCTAGGGGGAAGTCGCCCCTCAGCGGAATTGCATTTGCCCAAGCAACTGGTGGTAAGCCGGATGTACGGACGAATTCTTTTTCGTCGCACGGGGCGGGAAGATCGCATACATACGTATTGTTACGAGCTCGCCGTTCCTGGCGTGACCAGGATCGACGAGAGCAAGGCCACGGTACATACTGCTTACCTTGAAGGTCCCTTGGATTTGGAGCGACTTCCGGCTAATGAAGCTGTTTTTGATGCTGACCATTTGCCAGGAGCGCTGTATTTGCGTAACCGAAAGCCAGGAGACCGTGTCACCCTGTTTGGCCAGGCAGATGGAAAAAAGCTGAAGGATTTACTGATTGATGCCAAATTTCCGCGAGTCTGGCGGGACAAACTTCCGCTTTTAACGGCGGGCGATGAGGTAATTTTGGTACCGGGCGTGCGCCGTTCCGCCGTAGCGCCAGTTACTGGACAGACCAGGCGTTTTCTACACGTGCGGGTAGAGTTTGGAGAAGATTGGCGGGAGGTTTTTTCATGAATCAAGACATCGAGAAGATTTTGCTATCAGAGGGTGAGATCGAGGTAAAAGTGCAGGAATTGGGTAAAACACTGGCAGCCGAATACCGAGGCAAAAATCCTTTGGTCATCTGCGTGCTGAAAGGTGCAGTTGTGTTCATGGCTGACCTGATCCGTCACATGGATATTCCTTGCGAGATGGATTTCATGGCAGTTTCCAGCTATGGAAGCGGCACCGAATCCTCCGGCATGGTGAAAATCCTGAAAGATCTCGATACCTCTGTTCAAAACAGGCACGTGCTGGTTGTAGAAGACATCATGGACAGTGGATTGACGCTGAGCCGACTGGTTGAGCTGTTGCACCATCGTGAGGCGGCATCTGTCAAAGTGGTCACGCTACTGAACAAGCCAGAGCGTCGCAAGGTGGATATTTCCCCAGATTACAGCGGATACGATATCCCAGACGAATTCGTAGTCGGATATGGCTTGGACTACTCCGAGCACTATCGTAATCTGCCGTACATTGGGGTATTGAAGCCTGAAGTCTACACGAAGTAGGTTTGTTGTGGAGACTATGCTTACTATGATAAAATGTGAAAAGTGTCTGTTCGTGAGAGGAGGTAAGGCATGAATCGCTTTTTTCGTAATACCGGGTTCTACCTACTGATTTTTCTTGTCACGGTCGGGATCGTGAATTTCATCCTCTCCGGTACTGATAAGGTTGGGAAACTTACATATCAGGATTTCCGGATACAGCTGAAAGCTGACAACATTACCGATATCGCTATGCGCCCTGAAAATGGTACATACCGAATCGATGGTACGTTGGCCAAGGCCATTCCGGGGCAGGAAAGCAACAAATTCTTTACCAACGTTCCACTGTATGAATCAGATATTGTCTCTTTGGTAGAGGCGAAGATCGATGAACAAAAATTGAAGAAGGTTGAGGTCAATCCAGCGGAGGGCAATAGCATTTGGCTCACGTTCCTGACTTCGATCATTCCGTTTGTCATCATTTTCATCTTGTTTTTCTTCCTTCTGAATAATGCCCAGGGTGGCGGCAGCCGAGTAATGAACTTCGGTAAGAGCCGTGCGAAGCTTTACAACGAAGAGAAGAAAAAAGTCACATTTGACGATGTGGCGGGTGCAGACGAAGAGAAAGCGGAGCTGGAAGAAGTCGTTGATTTCTTGAAAGACCCGCGCAAATTTAACGCTGTTGGTGCCCGTATTCCAAAAGGGGTCCTGCTCGTAGGTCCTCCAGGTACAGGTAAAACCTTGCTCGCTCGCGCTGTTGCCGGTGAAGCAGGCGTTCCATTCTTCAGCATCTCCGGTTCTGACTTTGTGGAGATGTTCGTAGGGGTCGGTGCATCCCGCGTGCGTGACCTGTTTGAAAATGCAAAGAAAAATGCACCTTGCATTATCTTTATTGACGAGATCGATGCTGTGGGTCGTCAACGCGGAGCTGGACTCGGCGGCGGCCACGACGAGCGCGAGCAAACTCTCAACCAGTTGCTCGTAGAAATGGACGGTTTCGGTGGAAACGAAGGCATCATCATGGTGGCTGCGACCAACCGCCCGGACATTCTCGACCCGGCACTCCTTCGTCCGGGACGTTTTGACCGTCAAATTACAGTAGATCGCCCTGACATCAGGGGTCGTGAAGCGGTGCTCAAGGTTCATGCCCGCAACAAGCCGCTTGGTGAGGACGTGAAGCTGGATGTGATTGCTCGTGGTACTTCGGGCTTCACAGGTGCTGATTTGGAGAACTTGCTGAACGAAGCTGCTCTCTTGACCGCACGGAAAAACAAAAAGCAAATCAACATGATGGAAGTGGACGAAGCGATCGACCGTGTCATTGCCGGTCCGGCGAAAAAGTCTCGTGTAGTTAGCGAAGACGAAAGACGCCTGGTTGCGTTCCACGAAGCTGGTCATACGATTATTGGGTACTACCTCCGAAATGCAGAAATGGTACATAAGGTAACAATCATTCCGCGCGGCCAAGCCGGTGGATACACAGTGATGCTGCCAAAAGAAGACCGTTTCTTTGCTACCAAGACTGACCTGCTCGATAAGATTGTCGGTCTGTTGGGTGGACGTGTGGCGGAGGAGTTGGTGCTCGGGGACATCAGTACCGGTGCTCATAACGACTTCCAGCGCGCGACTGCTATCGCTCGCAGCATGATTACGGAATACGGCATGAGCAAGCTCGGTCCGATGCAATTCGGTAAGAGCCAAGGACAGGTATTCCTGGGCCGTGATTATGGTAATGAGCGCAACTACTCCGATCAAATCGCGTACGAGATTGATCAGGAAATGCAAAATATTATTCACGAGTGCTACGCTCGATGCACAGAGCTGTTGACTACGCATCGTGACAAGCTCGATCTGATCGCCAACACTTTGCTGCGTGTAGAGACGTTGGATGCAGAGCAAATTAAGCAACTCATCGAAACCGGCGAAATGGTAGATACCCCACAAGAAACGAAAGACGTGGTTGTCAATATTCAGCCGAAACAAGAGCAAGTTCAAGAGCCAGTACAAGAACAAGCTCAAGATGAGACAAATGAAGAACCGAAACAATAAGGGGCGCCTCAGGTGCTCCTTTTGTTCTACAGATAGGAATTTATAAAATTCCTATCCAGTATAAGTGCAACCACGGCTCCGCCAAAAAGCATGGCGTAGCCAGGTTTTCTAAATATTCACATCATAGCTACAAAAAGAGGCGAATGAGGGGGAGAATGGATGCTACTCACACCGGGCTTGGCTGCTTTTGATATGGATGGAACCTTGTTAAACCAAGATTCACAAATGACAGAGGTTACCAAGGAAGCGTGTCGTCAGCTGCGAGAGAACGGCTGCAAACTGGTTTTGTCTACGGGCAGAACGTATGGATCAGCACAAATCCCCATTGATTCCTTTCCTTTCGATGGCTATGTATGCAGCAACGGGGCGACGTTGTATGAGTCGGATGGGACACAGGTTCAGCGTACGTTTTTGCCTAAGGACATGGTGATAGATGCCATACATGCATTGAGACAGGAGCCGATTTATTACGAGCTGAGCGATACAGCCAGTAATCGTTTGATGGTGAAAGAAGACCGTGAACGCCTCGAAAAATTGATCGAGGAAGATACTTCTGTCGAAGGAATCTCCATGCGCAGGTTTGCCTTTTACAAGCTGGCCCGAGTCGTCCCTCTGGCAGAGATGGTGGATAGGGTGAATTCCGGGGAGAGCGAAATCGTAAAGATCTTTATCTGGCACAGTAGTCCTGCGAGATTGGAGTGGGTGCGAAACCAACTGGAGCCGTGGAGTACCCGGGCGACGATTACTTCTTCGGGCAAGCATAATGTGGAGATAATTCCCCAAGGCGTTTCGAAATGGGAAGGTCTTCTCTATTTTTGCGGCAAATGGGGCATCAAGCCTGAGCACGTGATGGCTTTTGGAGATGCGGAGAATGATCGAGAGGCATTGAGCGGCGCGGGGTACCCGGTAGCGATGGAAAATGCCTCAGAGGAGATTAAGCAGTTGGCAAAATATACAGCTCCGCACCATAATGAGGACGGTGTCGCGAGATTTATCCAGGAACGCGTCATTGGTAAAATACGGGGATAGTCACGGGGAATTGCTCGAAAATCTTAACGAATTGCAAACGCACTACATTGACAAGGCAGGGTAATCAGCTTACAATGACCGTAAATTATGACACCACCGTAGGGGGATTTTTTCCATGGACGCTTTAGCGTTAGAAAAAAAAGCCCAGCGAAACGCTGAGTTACGTGAACGGCTAATGCAACTAAAAAAAGAGAGAAACGCCATTATTCTTGCTCACTTTTATCAACGCCCGGAGATTCAGGAAGTAGCTGACTTCATCGGGGACTCTTTCGGATTGGCGCAAAAAGCGAAAGAAACCGATGCGGATGTGATTTTGTTCTGTGGAGTTCATTTCATGGGAGAAAGTGCAAAAATTCTCAATCCCCAAAAGACAGTGATCATCCCCGATGAACGGGCAGGCTGTCCAATGGCAGACATGGTGAATGTGGAGGGACTTCGCAAGCTGAAGGCACAGCATCCGAACGCGAAGGTAGTGGCTTATATTAATACTTCTGCTGATGTCAAAGCGGAAACCTACATCTGCTGTACGTCGTCCAACGCGAAGCGGGTGATCGAGTCCGTAGACAGCGATGAGATCATTTGGGTACCGGATAAAAATCTGGGCCATTACGTTTCCCAGTTTACCGACAAGAAGATGATTATCTGGGAAGGATACTGCAATACGCACGACCAGTTGTCTGTTGAAGATATCATGACATTGAAAGCTCAGCACCCAGAAGCAGTAGTTGTTGTTCATCCGGAGTGCCGTCCAGAAGTCGTTTCTTTGGCAGACTATGTGGGCTCTACGACAGGAATCCTCAAGTATTGCCGTGAATCGTCCCACAAGGAATTTATTATCGGTACCGAGGATGGCACGCGTTACATGCTGGAAAAGGATAGTCCGGATAAAACGTTTATTTTTGCCTCCAAGTACCTGGTTTGCCCGAACATGAAGGTAAACAACTTGAAAAAATGTGTGGAAGCATTGGAGAATATGAAGCCTGAGATTTTTGTTCCAAAAGATGTCGCTGATGCAGCGCGTGCCTCTCTGGAACGCATGCTGGACGTAGCTCCGGCGTAATAGATGATCAGGAGGAAACAAAAGGGGAGTAGAGCCACCATAGGCTTCACTCCCTTTTTGTATGTGAGTTTTTTAGTGTTTGGTAAGCGGAATGATATCTTTGTGACGATAAATATTGAGAACTAGCCCGATCATAGCCATTTGCAGGACGAGGTTAACGATCCCATTGCTGACAAATGGCAAGACGGCCGAGGTAGGAGGCACCAGCCCAATAGTCATGAAAATACTCCAAAAATAAGGAGTGAAAAAGAGAGCCATCCACCCAGATAGCAGCAGGAATCCGTAACGATCTTTTACCAATTTCGTGGCGCGGAGCAGACGGGCAAACAGCAATATGCCGATGATAAGGAGTGCCGATCCAGCTGCCAGGCCAAAGCTGTACACCATATAGGTAAAGATAAAGTCGGACTCGATGGCAGGGAGTGCGTCCAGGCTCGAGCCGATGCCGTTGCCCCATAAGCCGGCGGACGTCAAAGCTTTCATAGACTGTACGAGAACGTATCCTCTTCCGTTCGGATCGGCATAAGGATCAAGAAAGCTGAGAATTCGCTCCCATTGGTGGCGGCTCATAGCGAAATAAATAAAGCCCGCAACAGTTGGGATCGAAATGCCCAGGAAGGAAAGAATGATCTGTCGGCTTGCCCGGGAAGCGAGGATAAGTACAAGAAACCCAACGAGATACAAAAGAACAGAAAATGTGTTTTTTCCTCCCAGCAGAACTAGCAAGGGAAGGACAAAAAAAGCAAAGATTTTCACGACAGAGTAACGTGCGTTCCAGTTCCATTCGGCGAAGATCCCTGCCATTGACACAACGAAAAGGAAGGGAGCGATGGCAAAGATATTGATATGCCAACTTCCCAATAGGAATTGTGGTTGTCCGTTAATGGTTTTTCCTGTTAGCGAAGTATAGAGCAAAAGAAGAAGCGTAATGAAATAAAGAGGAATACTGTATCGTTTGAGTTTGGTGTAATCGGAAAAGAGGATAGCGAAGAAAAGCACGCTGCCTATTAGTACCCCGATCAACTGCCGCTCAAGCAATCCGCCCTGATCTTGAGCGGTGTTGAGCGAATACATGGAAAGGAGTCCAAACCCAATCAGTATGGCTGCAAGTCCAAATATACTCCACTCCATACGAAGCTTGTGAGCCTGGTGAAGCTGCCGACCGATGGCAACAGGATCTCCCATGGCCGCAATCGCTTTTTCAACAGCTTCCTCCTCGCTAACTCCCATGGACTGAAAGTCGTCCAGCTTATCCGCTATATGCCCCTCTAATTCCAGGGTGATAGACGGATGTACTTCCTTGTTGCCAATCTGCTTGCAAACGGTCTGTATGTAATGATCTATCTTTTCATTTCCCTTCATGCATGTCCCCCTCCTAGTACATGATCTACTGCGGTACGGAAAGCGACCCACTCTTGTTTTTTATCCTTGAGATGACTCTTGCCTTCCGAGGTAATTTCGTAGTATTTCCGTTTTCTTTCCCCATCACCACTGCTCCAATACGAATGAACCATGCCTTCTGATTCTAGCGTGTGGAGGATCGGGTAGAGTGTGCCTTCTTTGAGAGAGAGGACTCCATTTGAGTTTTTTTCCATCGCTTTGCTCATCTCGTAGCCGTACATAGGCTTTTGATCAAGCAGGGTAAGAATCAGAATAACCGTGCTGCCCTTCATCAATTCTTTGTTGATTTTCATGGGGACCACCTTATACATAGATTTTCGATACATCGGATATCTATGTATGATTCTAAAACAAGTCAGCATTATTTGGCAAGTGGTTGCCGGTACAATTGCAGCAGCAATAGAAAAAGGCTCCCGATGTGAGGAAGCCTTTGGTATAGTGCTGACAGAGATTTTAGGAAGGCATAGGTGTAGGTGTTGGTTTTCCGTACCCTTCTTTATAGGCATTGTCTATGTAGTTGCGAATTTCCGTCGGCGTTTTGCCTGCCTCTTTCAGCTTGGAGGAAATGACTGCGATTTCCATGCAAACTCCGCATCGGGTTCCGTGATCATCCCACACAATGGAGCCGTCCGGCAGTTCTTCTTTAATGAAGCAGTTGCCATTGTGCTGGTGACCTGCACTTTCTCCGCATCCGCAAAAGCAAGGAATGGATTTGAGCAGCTCACGATTGGCCCCGGCAATCTTGTACGATTCAATAATGACTGGATCCTGATTATCTAAAAACTTGGGAAGCTGATCTACCGAAGCCGTCATTTCCTGCAGATCGCCATTGGGTGCGTGCTGAGTGTGATCGGCATGTTCATTGCCGGCACTGTCGGTAGAGCCACAGCCGCTCAGGAGGGCTGCAGTAACGATACTAATGGCTAACCATGATTTGCGTTTCATTGTGGACATACCCCCTGCCCCTTATCTTATCACAATGCAAGGAAGAAATTGTGTAGCTATGAAAGGGGAAGTATAGATATTCCATTTAAATCGGAATAAATCCTATTTACTTTTTAGACACGTGTCCGTATAATGAAAAACGATGAGAGAAGTAAATCGGAATCATTTTGAATTAGGTCAGGAGGATATGAGAGATGAAAAAGGGCCTATTGGCTATCATAAGTCTGATTACTGCTGTGAGTATTGTAGGTTGCGGGGCAAAAGATACGGCCAGCACTCCGCAAACGGATGGTCAAACAGCGGCAAAACCAAAAGTATACACGACGATCTATCCATTGGAGTATGCGGCCAAGCGTATTGGTGGAGAGCATGTAGACGTCACGAATCTCGTTCCGCCAGGCGTAGAACCGCATGATTACGAGCCGACTGGGAAGGACATGGTGGCACTGGCGGGTGCGGATATCTTCGCGTTCAACGGCAGTGGGTTGGAGCTGTGGGTGGATAAGGCTGTAGCCAATCTCGACAAAAACAAAACGGTAGTCGTCAATGCTACAGAGGGCTTGGATTTGCTTCATGCAGCAGCACATGAGCACGAGGAAGAAGGCAAAACCGACGAGCATGCCGAGGAAGCGCATGAGCATGATCACGGTGAATTTGATCCGCACGTATGGCTGGATCCGACCAAGCTGAAGGCACAGGCAGAAAAAATGAAAAATACATTGGTGCAAAAAGACCAGGCACACGCTGCGGATTACGAAAAGAACTTTCAACAGCTTACAAGTGATCTAGACCAATTGGATAAGGAATTTAAAGAAATGATCGCGCAAACAACGAAAAAGGAATTCATGGTTTCGCACAGTGCATTTGGCTATTTGGCAAACCGTTATGGTCTGGAGCAGGTAGCCATCTCAGGTGTGAACCCTGCGGATGAACCGTCTCCGGCACAATTGAAAAACTTGGTTGAGCATGTTAAGGAGCACCATATCACCTATGTCCTGTTTGAAACATTGGTATCGCCGAAAGTAGCCGAGGTTATTGCTAAGGAAGCTGGCGTGAAGACGGCAACTCTCAATCCGCTGGAAGGTCTTACACAAGATGATGTCAAGGCAGGTCGTGATTATTTGACGATCATGCGTGACAACCTAGAAACATTGCGTGCTGCATTAAAATAAGGGGAAAATGATGAGGGGTGTCGCTTCTGTGGGAGCGGCATCTTTTTTCACCCAGCGCTTTTTATCCAAGATAGACTTGTGGTTGTGGGAAAATCGTAGTAGGATGAAGGGAAATCAAATCAGAACAAATCCGATTTAAGGAATGGTTGATTCATGGAACGGACAACGCAAGGTTCACCTGTCGTAAAGCTTACGGGAGTATCCTTTCAATATGAAGAAAAAGTGGTTCTCGATGAGGTTGGCTTCACATTGGAGCGTGGAGATTTTGTTGGCATCGTCGGTCCGAACGGCTCAGGGAAGTCGACCTTGATGAAGCTGATTCTCGGCCTGCTGTCGCCTACCAAAGGAACGGTGGAGCTGTTCGGTCAGCCTTTATCCAAATTCCGTGAGTGGAACCGAATTGGGTATGTGGCACAGCAGGTGGCGCATGGAGCTGGCGGATTTCCGGCAACGGTGCGCGAAGTAGTCGCTTCCGGGCTGGTGGGCAAGGTAGGATTGTTTCGACGGTTGACAACACTTCACCATGAGAGTGTGAGAGAAGCGGTTGAACGGGTTGGCCTTACTGCAAAGCTCGATCAGCGGATTGGCAGCTTGTCTGGTGGTCAACTGCAGCGTGTCTTTATTGCCCGCGCTCTTGTAGCAGAGCCTGAGCTATTGATCTTGGATGAACCCACTGTGGGTGTGGACCAGGAGTCGATTGAGCAGTTCTACGGCTTGTTGCGCTCGTTAAAAGAGGAAAGCGGTCTGACGATGATGATTGTCAGCCATGATGTAGGGGTCATGACGCAGTGGGTGAACAAGGTTGCCTGTGTGCAAAAGAAAATTCACTTCCACGGAACAGCGCATGATTTTGAGCATAACCAGGAAAAAATCCTGCAAAGTATGTACGGTGATTCGGTGAAACTCTTGTCTCACCACCATTAAGATCGTAAACACGTAAAAAGAGGGAGTATGAACATGCTTGCTGATTGGTGGCAGTATGATTTTTTGCGGTATACCCTGTTTTCGGGGATATTAATTGGACTAATTTGTCCGGTACTCGGCACGTTTCTCATCGTTCGTCGTTTATCTATGATGGCGGATGGCTTGTCGCATGTGACACTCTCAGGTGTAGCGGCAGGTATGCTGGTGTCAAAGAAAGTGGCATTTTTCTCGGCTATTAATCCTTTGTTTTTTGGGATGTTGTTTGCAGTGGTAGGGTCGCTCTTTATTGAACGGCTGCGCAAGGTGTACAAGGCCTATCAAGACCTTGCTATTCCGATTATCTTGTCGACGGGCCTCGGATTGTTCACTGTATTAATCAGCGTAGCGGATGGCTTTAACGCCGACTTGTATTCGTACTTATTTGGAAAAATCGTTACGGTTTCTATTGAAGATTTGTATGCGCTGATTGGTGTAGCTGTCGTTGTTTTGGGAACGGTACTCTTGATCTACAAGGAGCTGTTTGCGGTTTCTTTTGACGAAGAGTTCGCCCGCGTGTCAGGTGTGGCCAGACGCTCTATCAACTTATGGTTTATGGTATTGGTAGCCTTGACGATTGCGGCTTCCATGCGAATCGTAGGTGTGCTGTTGATCTCGGCGCTGATTACGCTTCCGGTTGCCGCCAGTTTGCAAATTGCGGGAAGCTTTCGCCAGACGATCTTTTTCTCGATTCTCTTTGCGGAAACATCGGTTTTGAGCGGACTATATTTTGCCTATCTGCTGGACTGGGCATCTGGTGGTACAATTGTCTTGATGGCTGTATCGATTTTACTGGTTGTCTTGGGTGCGAAGAAGCTGCGGGTTCTTTTGCGATAAGATCACCTGGTTAAGACAAAAGGAAGGAGTGTTTGTCGATGAAAGTAGAAGAAGCGCTGCAAATATTGAAAGAACACGGATTCAAATATACCGGCAAGCGGGAGGAGATGATTCGCATCTGCGCTGCGGAAAAGCGATATCTCTCGGCCAAGGATATTATGGAACGAATCAAGGAGCACTACCCAACGCTTAGCTTTGATACCGTTTATCGCAACATCTCCACTTTTGTTGAGCTGGGGATATTGGAAGAGACTGAGCTGGATGGTGAGGGGAAATTCCGCCTGGCTTGTTCAGCAGACGGTCACCACCATCACCACGTGATTTGTACAGAATGTGGAAAAACATCGTCATTGCCTGGTTGCCCGATGAACATTATGGCCTCTGTTCCTGATGATTTTGAGGTGACAGGCCACAAATTTGAAGTGTACGGAACATGTAAGGACTGTGTTTCACATACCAATTAAGTATTTGTTGTTGAAAAGGGAGTGTCCGTCTATTGCGGATGCTCTTTTTTGTTTTTTTCTAGCATCTATTTGCTATAATGGGTGGGAAATCATCAGTTTTTTCACACCTTTTTAATACAATGGAGAGAAGGGACACAGCTATGATTCCCCGCTATATTGTGGACTTTGATTTGCACACTCTGCCTCGAATGAAAACGGACGTAGCTGTTATTGGTGCAGGGATCGCTGGCTTGTATACGGCGCTGCAAACGAGTGAATACGCTGATGTTGTATTAATCAGTAAAAAGGGATTGGATGATAGCAATACGCGCTGGGCGCAGGGAGGAATCGCAGCCGTAACGGCAACATCTGATTCGCCCGAGCTTCATCGTCAAGATACGTTGCTTGCCGGAGCAGGACTTTGTTCGAATAGCGCAGTGGAAGTATTGGTTCATGAGGGTCCGGATCGCTTGAAAGAACTGATTGCATATGGAACGGAATTTGATCGGGATGAACATGGCCGCTACGAACTGACCCAAGAGGGTGCGCATAGTAAGCGGCGTATTTTGCATGCGAATGGGGATGCAACAGGGGCAGAAATCGTCCGTGCCTTATCTGCGAGGGTCAAGGAACAGGAGAACATTCACGTGCTGGAGCATCATTTTGCCATTGATGTCATCACCGAGGAAGGCGAATGCGCAGGAGTCATTGTACAGAGTCCGGATGGAGAGCTGTTTTTCCTGGAGGCGAAAGCGACCGTACTCGCCACAGGGGGAGCTGGTCAGCTTTATCGCTATACGACCAACCCGGAAATCGCTACAGCAGACGGGATCGGGATCGCCTATCGCGCAGGTGCACGAATCAAGGATGTCGAGTTTATTCAGTTTCACCCGACAGCGCTGTACTATCCAGGTGCGCCGCGCTTTTTGATTTCGGAGGCAGTTCGTGGGGAAGGGGCGGTTTTACGTAACAGTAATGGTGAACGCTTTATGGACAAGTACCACCCACAAAAAGAGCTTGCCCCTCGCGATATCGTGGCGCGGGCGATTGTTTCAGAGATGGAGCAGACGAATGTTTCGTTCGTCTATCTGGACATTACCCACGAGTCAGAGGAATTGATCAAACATCGGTTTCCGACGATCTACAACTTTTGTCTCCAGTATGGATTAAATATGGTAACGGATTGGATACCAGTAGCGCCTGCTTGCCATTACATCATGGGCGGAGTGCAGACTGATCTGCACGGCGAAACCACAACAAAACGGCTGTTTGCCTGCGGAGAAGCATCCTGCACGGGTGTTCATGGGGCGAACCGACTTGCGAGCAACTCATTGTCAGAAGCGGTTGTGTTTGGGCATCGGATTTCGGAGCGGATCAAGGAGCTGCCCGAGTTGCCTGGTGTTCGGTCTTTTTCCGTGGCTTCGGAACACCGCAAACAACGTACGTTCAATGCACGTGAACAACGGCTAAAGCTGCAAAAGCTGATGCTTCGCCATGTCAGTGTGAAACGGCATGAAAAGGGATTAACGAAAGCATTGGCAGAACTGGAACGCATGGAGCAATACTATCATTTTCAGTTTGATGAAAAAGAGGCATTTGAATTTCTGAATCTGTTGAATGCAGCGGTGCTCACGACGAAAGCTGCGTTAATGCGGGAAGAAAGCCGAGGAGGACATTACCGCATTGATTTCCCAAATAAGGACGATTTGATTTGGCGCAAGCATTTGATTCAATCTGCTAGCCAAGGTGTTCAGGAGGAGAGTGACCAGCATGATGTGGAATAAACGAGAGCTTCAGCGAAAAATTGAAGAATGGCTGCACGAGGATATTGGATTTGGGGACGTCACTACGATGAACACGATCCCTGAGAGTGAACAAGGCATCGGTATTCTGTATGCGAAAGAAGCAGGGATTATTGCAGGATTGCCGATTGCACAGCAGGTGTTTGAGACGGTAGACCCTGACCTTTCATTTAGCGCAAAAGTAGAAGAAGGAGCGCGAGTAGAAATTGGTGACCAAATCGCTGAGGTGAGCGGCTCGGTACGTTCGATTTTAAGCGGGGAGCGCCTCGCGCTGAATTTGATGCAGCGGCTTTCCGGCATCGCTACGAAAACAAGTGAGTACGCGGCGGCCGTAGCCGAAACAAACGCTCGGGTAGTGGATACGCGCAAAACAACGCCAGGGCTGCGTTTTTTGGAGAAATACGCCGTTCGTGTCGGGGGTGGCTATAACCATCGCTTTGCCTTGTACGATGCGGTCATGATTAAAGATAACCATATTAAAGGAGCAGGTGGCATTGCACAGGCCGTGGCGGCCGCACGCGCAGCGATTCCCCACACGATGACAGTCGAGGTAGAGGCGGAGTCGCTTGACCAGGTACGAGAAGCACTCGATGCAGGCGCTGACATTATCATGCTGGACAATATGTCTACTGAGCAAATGGCCGAAGCTGTTCAACTCATTGACAGACGGGCAGTGGTCGAGGCGTCTGGTGGCGTAAACCTGGAGACGATTGGATCTATCGCGAAAACGGGCGTGGATGTTATATCAGTAGGTGCCTTGACTCATTCAGTCAAAGCACTCGATATCAGTCTTGATTTGAATACACGGAAGCGGTAAGGAGCAATTCCTATGTTATTGGTGATCGACATCGGCAATTCCAACGTGGTCATGGGTTTGTACGAGGGTGATTTACTGCGGCATCATTGGCGGTTTGCTACAGATCGCCACAAGACGGAAGACGAGTACGGCATGCTGGTAAAGAGTCTGTTTGACAGCGCAGGGCTTGCGCTGGATGAGGTGAGCGGAATCATCATTTCCTCTGTGGTACCACCTCTGAACGATACGATCGATCGAATGTGCGTAAAGTACCTGAAGCGAAAAGCGCTCATAGTCGGACCGGGGATCAAAACGGGGCTGAACATCAAGTATGAGTATCCGCGTGAGGTCGGATCGGACCGGATCGTCAATGCTGTGGCAGCCATTCATTATTACGGGACACCGCTGATTGTCGTCGATTTCGGGACAGCCACAACCTTTTGCTATGTGGATGAGCGGGGGCAGTATTGGGGTGGGGCGATCGCTCCGGGAATCGGAATTTCAACGGAAGCACTGTTTAGCCGTGCTGACAAGCTGCCGCGTATTGAAATAGCCAAGCCAGCGAGTGTAGTAGGCCGCAACACGATAACAGCCATGCAGTCGGGCATTTACTACGGATTTGTCGGCCAGGTGGAGGGCATCGTCCGTCGGATCATCGCCGAATTTGGTACGAAGCCCACGGTAGTAGCGACCGGGGGGCTGGCTTCCATCGTAGCGGATGAAACCGAGTGTATCCATGTCGTTGACCCTATTTTGACGTTAAAAGGGCTTCGCTTGATTTATGAACGAAATCAATAAGAATGCGTAACAAAAACAGCCGTAGCGGTTTCGAGTGCTATGGCTGTTTTTGTATGGATTGACTAAAACGTGGTCGCTCTTCCTTGAAAAGTCGTCGATAGAGGTTTTCTTATCTTTTTACAAAAAAACAGCTCAGGGTCGCTGGGGTCAAGATGGTCAATTGTGCCACTGTAGACATAGCCTAGCTTGTGGCAAAGGCGCTGCATTCGTTTGTTGGAAAAGTTAGTGGAAGTGAACAATTTATCAGTAGGACAGATGGATTCTACATACAATAGAAGATCCTCACCGACACCTCGGTTTTGATACTGTGGGTGCACCATGATTAATTCAACGAAGCTCTGCTTGAAAAAGGATTGATTCATAATGGCAAAACCGATGATGTCCATATCAAAAGAAGCAACGTAGCAATGACCTGCAGCAATGGCACTACACAGCTCAAAGGAGCGGCTCGTGTTGCCTAAAACCATGGCATCGATTCTACAGACGACTGCCGCATCCTGATTGGTGGCTTGACGAATTAGGGTCATATTCTCACATCCTTTCCTAAGTTAATCATCACTTCGTTTTGCGTGCCTGGCAAGAAGTATCTGGATCCCCCTTTCGCTTGCTGCCGGAGATTGTCTGTCTTGTTAGTCCATATGCGGTTAGGTATGAAAATAATCCTGGAAATCCACTTAATAAAGAAGAAAAGGAAGGCGGTTAATTCTCGACGTCTTTGGTGATCATAATTTCGTGGTTCGATCGAGGGTCGAAAAAAAGAAAAGGTTTTTTACTTCTTTTCGTTGACAGCAGGTACTCCAGAGGATACAATGGCTATTGTGCCTAGCAGAGTAGTGCGGTCACGGTAAACTTTTTAAATGAAATTAAAAAAAGTTCTTGCTTTCTTCGAGATAACATGATAACATTTGAGATCTGGAAGGCAATAATAAGTTGGGTCACTTCGATCCACTTTAGATATACTCTGGATGGATGTCCGAGCGGCCGAAGGAGCACGATTGGAAATCGTGTAGGCGGGGTCGACCCGTCTCGTGGGTTCAAATCCCACTCCATCCGCCATAACACACTACATATGGCCCGTTGGTGAAGCGGTTTAACACAGCAGCCTTTCACGCTGTCATACAGGGGTTCGAATCCCCTACGGGTCACCATATTACCCCACAAAGTAAATGGATGGTTCTTATCATCATTGAAGTTGTCGGGACCCCCGCAAAGTACTCGGAATATGCTTCAGAGCATACCCTTCACTTTGTGGGGATGTTGGAGGCTTAGCTCAGCTGGGAGAGCATCTGCCTTACAAGCAGAGGGTCGGCGGTTCGATCCCGTCAGCCTCCACCACTTAATTTCATAAAGTGACTTAGTAACGTCGCGGGATGGAGCAGCTCGGTAGCTCGTCGGGCTCATAACCCGAAGGTCGCAGGTTCAAATCCTGCTCCCGCAACCAAAATGGAGCTGTGGTGAAGTTGGAGTTCACGCCGGTCTGTCACACCGGAGGTCGCGGGTTCGAGTCCCGTCAGCTCCGCCATTTTTACCCTAACGGTTTGGATGGCTAGCAATAACATAGCACGAGCCATTAGCTCAGTTGGTAGAGCATCTGACTTTTAATCAGAGGGTCGAAGGTTCGAGTCCTTCATGGCTCACCAGTTTTTAACCCCAAGAAGCATAGTGTTGTTTCGAATGTTTTCGGGTGCCGGATTTATAATGCGGTCATGGCGGAATTGGCAGACGCGCTAGATTCAGGTTCTAGTGGTGGCAACACCGTGGAGGTTCAAGTCCTCTTGACCGCACCAAACAGCCCCAAAAAGTGAAGTGAAGCTTTGTAGCGTATTCCGAATACTTTTCGGAGACCCCACAACTAATTCATTATATATGCGGACGTAGCTCAATTGGTAGAGCGTCGCCTTGCCAAGGCGAAGGTCGAGGGTTCGAGACCCTTCGTCCGCTCCATAACATGTGCCCTTAGCTCAGCTGGATAGAGCGTTTGACTACGAATCAAAAGGTCGGGAGTTCGAATCTCTCAGGGCACGCTTCTACACCCTAAAAAGTGAAGAAGAGCGTTGTAGCCTATTCCGAGTACTTTTCGGGGGGCCACGACAAAAAGATATAATCGGGAAGTAGCTCAGCTTGGTAGAGTACTTGGCTTGGGACCAAGGGGTCGCAGGTTCGAATCCTGTCTTCCCGACCATTGATTATACTTTCAAGTTTAAACGCTTGTTTGAAAAAAAGATGGTTGACTTAACTGAATGAAGTGTGGTACATTTGAAATCTGCGCTTTCAGAAAAGAAAGAAGCAGAATGGTGAAGAAATTTTTAAAAAACAGGTTGACACCAAAAAAGAGAATGTGCTACGATGTAGTTCCTGCTAGTTTAGCAGAACTAAAAATGCTCTTTGAAAACT